>JAOAAM010000338.1 GCA_026418875.1 Gemmataceae bacterium
GGCAGGTGTACACCATCGCGGACAGCGACCTGTGCCTGATCGGAACCGCAGAGATCACCCTCGGGGGCATGCACCGGGATCAGATTTTCGACGAATTGGATTTGCCGAAGAAATACGTCGGACTGTCGCATTGTTTCCGAACCGAGGCCGGTGCCCCTGGTCGGGACACTCGGGGCCTGTACCGGGTGCATCAATTCACCAAGGTCGAGATGTTCGCATTTTGCACACCCGACCAGAGCGAGTCGTTGCATCTTGAGCTACTGCGAATCGAGGAGGACATCTTCCAAGGCTTGCGTTTGCCGTACCAGGTGATCGACACTTGCACTGGCGATTTGGGAGGACCGGCGTATCGCAAGTATGACCTGGAGGCGTGGATGCCCGGTCGCGGGCAGGGCGGTGAGTATGGAGAGGTGACAAGCACATCCAACTGCACGGACTTCCAAGCCCGTCGGCTGAAGATTCGCTACCGGAAGTCGGGGCAGAAAGGGACGCATTTTGTCCACACGTTGAACGGCACCGCGGTGGCCGTCAGCCGAACTCTGGTCGCGCTGTTGGAAAACTATCAACAAGCCGACGGCAGTGTCGTTGTGCCGGAGGTCCTCCGACCTTGGGTGGGCAAAGAGCGAATCCAGCGGTAGCCGCGGGTCGGCCACGCATGGTGCTCGATTGGTCTCCGGCCGGCGACGGCGACCGGCACCATGACGGGGAAGATCGCCAAGTCGTCAGGTCGTGAATTCCTCGATATTATGGAGGGAACGGCAGGGTCGCCGTTCTTTGCACTTCGAGTCGATCGCCATGATCTGCATCACGATCGCGCAGGAATCTCGTCGTCTGGCCTTGGCGGACATGCTGAACGCTGCCGCGATGGGGGCTGACTTGCTCGAAGTCCGCTTAGATACATTCGAGCACGACCCGGACCCGAAGGAACTGCTGTCGGCCCGTCGAAAGCCGGTGATTTTCTCTTGCCGCCGCTCAAGCGACGGCGGTGCTTGGCGTGGCACGGAAGAAGCGCGCATCATCCAATTAAAGACGGCGATCATCGCTCAACCGGACTTCTGCGAGCTGGAGTGGGACATCGCCGACCAAGTGCGACGATTTGGGTCGTGCCAGCGTGTCATTTCGTACACGAACCTGGTCGAGACCCCAGCTAATATCGTGGAAATTTACGAAGAGGCGAAGAAAAAAGATCCGGACATTATCAAGTTGACCTGCCGCGCCCGGACCCCGGAAGAGGCCTGGCCGCTCTTGCAGATACTTGCGAAATCGACCGTTCCGACGGTGGTTGTCGGCCTTGGCCGTCCGGGTCTGATGCTCACAATTCTGGGAAGGAAAATCGGCGCGCCCTTCGCGGTGGCGGCCTTGGAGCGTGGCATGGAGGTGTACCCTGGGCAGCCGACGATCAGCGAGTTGGAGCGAATCTACCACTATCGGCAAATTGGGCGTCAGACATCGCTCCTGGGTGTCACGGGCATGGGTAGCTGGTCGATGGCCCTGACGGCGACACTCAATCGAGCGTTTGAACTTCTGCAAGTGCCGACACGCTGTCTGCCGCTTCAGGTCGGTGACGTGCGGTTATTCCGGAAAATCATGGAAGCGGTGAAGCTGGTGGGGGTTGCCGTCGATGTCGACCATCAGCGGATGCTGCGTGAAGTGGCGAGCGAGGTTGACCCCGGGGTTGCCGACGACTCAGTGGACCTGCTGATACAACCCGAGGCAAAACGTTGGCTGGGTTCGCACACTCTGGGGACCGCCGCCGCCAACGCCTTGCGGTTGCAGATGAATTCGGCCGGCCGGGATGTAAACGGGTCGATGGTGATGATCGCTGGGATCACGCCGCTGTCCCGCGTCCTGGCGAAGCAGTTGGCTTCGCTTGGAGCACGATTGATCTTCGCGAGTCACAATCGGCAAGAAGCGGCCCGCATGTGTCAGCAAATCGGTGGTCGGCTGATTCAGCCCGAGGCAATCTACACCACGTTGCACGACGTCGTGGTGGTCAGCCGCGAAGAGGCAGACGCTGAAGTCGATCGCCCGCCGTTGCTGTCCAACTACCTCCGCCCCGGAATGATGGTTCTAGATCTGACCGAACCGGGTGGTGAGACCGATTTCACGCGAGATGCCCGGTTGCGCGGTACCGATGTCGTCTCCTCAAGGCGGCTCGTCGCCGAGCAAGCCAAAACGATCGTGAGACGTCTGACCGGACAAGATGTCGAGGCCGACCAACTGATCGCCGCGACGGAGGGGATCATCGAAGAGGAGTGATGCATGATCGTCGGCGTGCTCAAAGAAATCAAGGCGGATGAGTATCGAGTGGCCATGACACCGGCCGGCGTCGAAGAGCTGACCGATGACGGACACGAAGTGCTGGTTCAAGCTGGGGCGGGTCATGGGAGCGGCATCAGTGACGAGCAATACGCGGAGAATGGAGCCAAGATCATCGCTTCGGCGGCGGACATCTGGCGAGCAGCCGACATGATCGTCAAGGTCAAGGAGCCGCTGCCGCAAGAGTGGCCGATGATGCGTCGTGGCCAAATCGTCTTCACGTATTTTCACTTCGCCGCCGACGAAGAGCTGACCCGCGCCGTCATGGAGTCGGGAATCATCGCGATCGCTTACGAAACGATCCGGGATTCGCGGGGCAACCTGCCGCTCTTGACTCCGATGAGCGAGGTGGCGGGTCGCATGAGTATTCAAGAGGGCGCGAAGTTCTTGGAACGTCCTTTCCAAGGGCGGGGAATCTTGCTCGGTGGCGTGCCTGGGGTCGCCCCCGCCGCGGTGACCATCTTGGGAGGCGGCGTTGTCGGAGCGAACGCTGCCAAGGTTGCGGCAGGATTGGGAGCAAATGTTTTTATCTTGGACATCAACGTCGATCGGCTACGTTACCTGGACGATGTGATGCCGCCCAACGTCACCACCTTGTTCAGCGATCGGCACAATATCCGCCAATGCCTCTCCCTGTCAGACTTAGTCATCGGAGCGGTGCTGATTCCGGGAGCACGCGCGCCACGGCTGATCACTCGCGAAGATCTGAAACGAATGATCCCCCGCGCCGTCATCATCGATGTCGCCATCGATCAGGGAGGATGCGTGGAGACGGCCCGGCCCACGACCCACAGCAATCCGACGTACATCGTGGATGAGATCGTGCACTACTGCGTCGCAAACATGCCTGGTGCTGTCGGTCGCACGAGCACCTACGCCCTGACGAACGTCACGCTGCCTTATGCCCGCCAATTGGCGAATCTCGGTTTCCCCAAGGCGATCCGCGAAAGCTCCGCTCTTCGCCTGGGGGTCAACATTGCCGAAGGGAAGATCACCAACGCGGCGGTGGCCCAGACTTTTGGTCTGCCGTGGACGGAGCTTTGAAATCCGCCGGCGTCGAGCCGAATAATCGACCAGGTAACTACCGATGCCCGTGGAACTGCCGAACACCCTCAGCGTGCCGGACAACGTCGAGATCGTCTCCGTCTCTGAATTGACGGAACGAGTCCGTGCCCTGTTGGAGACGGGCCTGAACAAGGTGTGGGTCGAGGGCGAAATCAGCAACCTGGCACGTCCAAGCTCGGGGCATGTGTACTTCACGCTGAAGGACGATCAGGCGACCCTGCGCTGCGTGATGTACCGCCATCAGGTCTATCGACTGCCCTCTGGCTTCGAGCCAAAAAACGGCACGGAGGTTATTGCCTTCGGCAGGGTGAGCGTCTACGCGCCCCGGGGTGAGTACCAATTGCTCGTGGAGCGAATGCTGCCGAAGGGGATCGGCGCTGCCGAATTGGCCCTGCGACAATTGCGGGAGAAATTGTTTAACCTCGGCTACTTCGATGTCAAACGGAAAAAACGGCTACCCTCCTTTCCCAGATCTGCTTGCTTGATCGCCAGTGCCACCGGCGCTGCCGTCCGCGACATGATCGAGCTTTTTAGTCGGCGATGGCCAGCCACCCGGCTGTACGTTCGACACTCCCGAGTGCAAGGTGAGGGGGCGGCGGAGGAAATCGCGGAGGCGATCCACCAAGTGAACCAATGGCACCAGGCGGGCTATTGCCCTTTTGATGCGATCATTTTGGGACGGGGGGGAGGAAGCAAGGAAGATTTGGCGGCCTTCAATACGGAAGTCGTCGCCGAGGCCATCTATCGATCGAAAATCCCCGTTGTCAGCGCCGTGGGGCACGAAATCTCCATCACGATTGCCGAGCTGGTCGCCGATGTCCGCGCTTCGACCCCTAGTCACGCCGTCGAACTCGTCGCACCCGATCGGGCAGAAATCCTCAAATTTCTCGAGGGACAGCGTTCTCGGCTCTTCGAGGCGATTCGACGAGCAATCTCCGATCGCCGACGACGGCTCGATCAATTTGCCCAACGGTCCGTCATGCGTCGCCCATTGGATCGGCTCCGGGATCTGGAGCGACGACTGGATGATTGGCAGGAGCGACTCAACCGGGCGATCCGAGGCACCCTTCAGCTTCGCAGGAAAGAGTTGGACGCGGTGGCCCAAAGTCTGGAATCGCTCAGTCCGCTCCGCGTCCTGGCTCGGGGCTACAGCCTGACGCGCCGACACGACCGAGAGGAATATCTGCGTTCGTCGGATCAAGTAGCCGTTGGTGACCGACTCGTCACGATTTTGCACCGAGGTTCGGTCGTCAGTCGGGTCGAGAGCGTTCGCTTTCCACCAGAGGTGAGCCAATGAGCATGTCCAGTGAGGACAACCCGCTTTTGTCGGGGACGACGGAAGACCTGAGTTTCGAGTCAGCCCTTGAGCGGCTCGAGGAAATTGTGCGGAGGTTGGAGGAGGGGGGATTGCCACTGGAGGAATCGTTGAAGCAGTACGAAACGGGGGTCTCCCTTTTGCGGCGGTGCTATGGCCAACTGCGCGACGCGGAGCAAAAGGTTTTCGCTCTCGCGGGTGAAGATGCCGACGGACGTCCAATCATCGAGCCTTTCGAGCGAGCATCGAGTGGCGACGGGGACCGGCTTCCGGCGGTGCCCCGTCGATCCCGCCGCTCGGAGGGAGCCGACGAAGTTTAAAATCGATGCTTGAAGTTTGAGGTCTCTTCTCGAAGTTTGAAGCGACGCTTCGGGCAGGTTTCACTCGATGAGGAAGCCACAGAATCCGGGCCATGGGCTTCCCGATTGCCGGGAGTTGCATTTGGCTCGGCACAGGTTGCGAGGTCGCGCGACTTGCGGTTCTCCGCATGACGCAAGAAGAAAATTCCCAAGCTCGCTCGGGAAATTTGAGGCGACCTCCCCTAAGATGGTGTTGAAGAGTTGGCTGCACCTGCGTGAGGGGCGTTGACTTGGGAGCGAATTGGGTGACGGCCGTGGAAGAACGCCGTGCCCACATCGACGCCGTTTTGCGGAAAGCATTGCGCAAGGCGCATGGAGCGCCGGCTCCTCTCGTGGAGGCGATGGAGTACGGATTGCTGGCTCCGGGTAAGCGGGTTCGCCCGCTGCTGTGCAGCTTTGCTTGCGAGGCAGTGGGGGGAGATTGGACCGAATCGCTCGCCGCTGGGGCCGCCGTCGAGATGGTCCACGCCTACTCTTTGATCCACGACGATCTGCCCGCGATGGACGACGACGACTATCGCCGGGGTCAGCCGACCGTCCATCGGAAGTTTGGCGAGGCGCTAGCGATCCTTGCGGGTGACGCTCTACTCACCCTATCCTTTCAAACCATTGTAGAGAACTACCGGCCGGCCGTTGCCGCAGATTGCTGCTTGGAGCTTTCGCGAGCCGCGGGGGCCTGTGGGATGGTGGGCGGGCAAGTGGATGATTTGATGTGGGATGGGAGGATCGCGACGCCGCCTCGTGAGCCGACCTTGGAAGCGTTGCAAGCCGTCCACGCCGCGAAGACTGGCGCTTTGTTCCGGGCCAGCGTGCGTCTGGGTTGGCGGGTGGCCCAAGGCGACACTCCGACTGAGGACGCGATGCGAGATCTGGCGGCATTGGACGAATTCGGCCGATGTTTCGGCCTCGTCTTCCAGATCACGGACGACTTGCTCGACGTCGAAGGAGACTTGGCGACGACCGGCAAGAGAGTTGGCAAAGATGCGGCCCGGGGTAAATTGACTTACCCCGTCCTGCTCGGGACAGAGCGGAGTCGGGAGCAGGCGGTCCGCCTCGCGGAGGAAGCGTTCGACGTGATCCGGCGGTTCGGTCCTGCGGGTGCTGGCTTGGCGTCGATGATGGAGATGTTGTTGAACCGTCGCAGTTGAATCCGGCCGCCGGTGTTTGCAGCGTTCGGCGGGGATGATCGTTGCAAGGGAGTTTTTCATGAGCGAGTTGCTGTCCCAAATCCACTCTCCGGCTGACTTGCACAAGCTGAACGACGACCAGCTTCGGCAGTTAGCCCAGGAGATGCGCGACGAACTCGTTCGCGTCCTCATGAAACGAAGTGCTCATTTCGGCAGCAACTTGGGTGTGGTCGAGTTGTGCCTGGCCCTGCATCTGACGTTCGACTTCCGCAAGGATCGACTGATCTGGGACACCGGGCACCAAATCTATCCGCACAAGCTCATCACGGGCAGGTATCAGAATTTCGACACGATCCGTACCCGCGGCGGACTGATGGGATACCCGAACCCCGCCGAGAGCGAGTACGACTTGTTCATGACGGGACATGCCGGTTGCAGCGTCTCGACGGTGCTGGGCTTGAAGTCGGCGGACGATTTGCTCGGCGAGTCGGATCGCAAAGCCGTGGCGGTGGTCGGCGACGGGGCGCTTGTCTCCGGCATCGTATTCGAAGCTCTGAATAATGCAGGTTATCTGAAGAAAGATTTGCTCGTCATCCTGAACGACAACAAGATGTCGATCTGCCCGAGGGTCGGGTCGATCGGTTCGTATCTGGATCAATGCCGGATGTCGAGCGTCTACACCGGATCCAAAAAAGCCATTTCGGAGTTCTTGCCCAGGATTCCGTTGGTTGGCAAGTTCGCGCACCGGACGCTCGAAGGAGTTCGGGATCGCCTGAAGGCCGTGTTGAAGCAGGGAGCGTTGTTCGAGAAGTTAGGCTTCCGCTACTACGGCCCGGTGAACGGCCATGACCTCCCCACGCTGCGCCGGATCCTTCAGGACGTGAAACAGATTCGGGGCCCGGTACTGCTTCACGTGTTCACCGAGAAGGGCCACGGGGTGCCCCAAGCGAGTGCCGACCCAGTCACTTACCATGCGCCCCCGGTCTTCGAAGAGGTCGGGCCGAACCGGCACATTCGATCGCTGAAGAAAGGGGGAGGGCGGTCGTACACGGACGTCGTCAGTGCCGCCATCGCCCAGGCCATGGAGAGCGACCCGCGGGTGACGGTGATGACGGCCGGGATGTGCCAAGGCAACAAGCTCGAAGGAGTGCGTGAACGATTCCCGGATCGCTTTTTCGACGTCGGGATCTGCGAATCCCACGCCGTCGCGTTTGCCGCGGGACAAGCGAAGGCGGGTTTGCGGCCGATCGTTGATATTTATTCGACGTTCCTGCAACGATCGTTCGATCAGATTTTCCAAGAAGTCGCGCTGCAAAACCTGCCGGTCGTCTTCACGATGGACCGTGCCGGTCTGGCTGGGCCAGACGGTCCCACGCACCATGGTTGCTTCGACATCCCGTATATGCGGCTTTTCCCGAACATCACGGTGATGGCCCCCGGAGACGAGAGCGACGTCGCCCCGATGCTTCAATTCGCCCTACAGCACTCTGGGCCGATCTCGCTGCGCTACCCGAAAGCGAGCGTCGAGCAGGTGGAGCGTTCGGTGGCCCCGATCGAGCTTGGCAAAGCCGAGGTGTGGGGTTGGGGCGAAGACGCGATGCTGATCGCCTTCGGGGCACTTTTTCCGGCGTGCGTTCGAGCGGCCCGAAAGCTCCGCGAAGAGGGTTTCAGCGTCGGCGTGATCAACGCTCGGTTCTGTAAGCCCCTAGACAGAGAGACGATTGTTCGCGCGGTCGAGCAGGCCACGCTGGCGGTCACGGTGGAAGAGGGCACGTTGGAGGGCGGGTTTGGCAGCGCGGTGCTCGAAGCGTGCAACAATGCTGGCGTGGACGCACGGCATGTCGTCCGCCTCGGCATCCCCGACCGATTTATCGAACATGCGGAGCGGGGCGATCTTCTGGCCAGCCTCGGCTTGGATGTTCCGGGCATCTGCGAAGTCGTGCGACAAAGGCTTGGCGCGAGCCGCGAACTGCTGGCCCGATCAGATCGCTGAGGATTCAGCCGATGCGATTTTTCGTTCTCGGTAACGCGGAGAGACCAAACGTTCGCCGCGAGGCCGAGAAGCTTCTCCCCTGGCTGCAACAGCAGGGGGAAGTCGTCGTCTTCGACTTGGAGCAGAAAGTCAACCTTCATGACCACGATGCCGACGTCGCCTTAGTGCTCGGCGGCGACGGGGCGATCTTGCGGGCTGCGCGCCAAATGGGGCGGAAGCAGGTGCCCGTCCTCGGAATCAACCTTGGCAAGTTAGGGTTCCTCGCCGATGTCTCTCCATCCGAGGTCCGTGAGGTAATTCCCGAGCTGATCGCCGGGAACTTTCGAGTCACCTCGCACCTTATGTTCGATTGCGAGGCGGAGACCGAGGAAGGACCGCGGCGATGCCTCGGTCTGAACGAGGTGGTGGTGCAGAGCGGCCCTCCGTTCCACATGCTGGAGCTGGAACTTGCGATCAACGGCGAGGTCGCCTCGACGTTTCACGGCGATGGACTGATCGTCAGCACTCCCGTGGGATCGACCGCACACGGACTCTCGGCGGGAGGTCCGATCCTGGGGCAAGAACTGCGGGCGTTCGTGGTCACACCGATTTGCCCCCACTCGCTCACCAGTCGGACCATCGTCGAATCGGCCGACAAACAGTTCACGATCATGGTCAGCCGGGGAACCAACTCCTATCTTGTCGTGGACGGACAGGAAGTTTGGCGCTTGCCGGTACGCTCCCGTGTCACCGTACGGGAAGCGGCGGTGTCGTTTCGCTTGGTCAAGGTGGCCGGTCGTAGTTACTACCGGACCCTGCACGACAAACTGAATTGGGGAGCGACGCCGAACTACCGCAACGACCACGAACCTCCGACGAGTTCCTGACGTAACGAAACACGGCGGATTGTCGCTTTTTAACGGGGCAGACCGCGGTTCCAAGAATTTGATACAGACCAGAAAAATGGGCATCGTCAGCCAGTTGTTGCCGGCCTTCCTGCTGACCTTGGTGCAATTCATCGCGGCCTTGCCGTGGCTTTGGGCGGTTGACCGAACAGCATTCCGGCAGGCACTCCGGCGTCCATCGAGTTGGGGCAACGTGATCGGCGTCCTGATCGGGGTGACGCTCGTTCTGGCAGTGATCATCTATTACCAACGGGGTGCCAACCTCCTGGAGTTGCTCGGCCGGGTTTACGCCGCCGTGCTCCATGCTCAGTTGATCGTGGACTTGTTTGTCCTACTGTTTGCGGTCGTCCTGACGATTTGGCCGAAAGGTGGTGCTGTGGCTTTGGCGGCGTTTCGGGAAGGCATTCGCCAGCCGATGTTCTGGCTGATCGGTCTGGCTGCGGTCGTCGTCTTCCTGGTCGCCATCGTCCTGCCTTATTTCACCTTTGGCGACGACTTCAAGATGATGAAGCAGATTTGCTTCGACGTCACCATGTTGTCGGCACTGGTGTTCGGCGTGCTGGCTGCAAGCATTTCCATCCATGAGGAGATTGAGGGGCGTACCGCGGTCACCCTGATGAGCAAGCCCGTCACCCGGCGTCAGTTCCTGATCGGGAAGTACCTGGGCATTTTGTTCGCCGCGTTGTGCTTGACGCTGTTCATCGGCTGGTTCATGAATTGGGCATTGTTAGTTCAGCCGACGCTGAACCCGATGGATGATGCCGTCGATCCCCTGGTTGCTCAAGCCCAAGGCGCGTTGCTGCCCTATGCCGTCCGGCTGACGACCCCTGACTCGTTCCTGCTGATCAAGGGGGCCAGCCTGTGGGTGGGGGAATCGATTGCGAACGGCCTCGGGGTGCTCCTGGGTTTCGGCAAAGTGATGGTTTTGGTCGCCTTGGCATCCGCTCTTGCGACGAGGATGCCTCTAATCACCAATCTGCTGATTTGCGTCTCCATTTTTGCCCTCGGGCACCTCGCACCGGTCCTCCGTCGGGTCTCGACCGAATTGCGGAGTCAAAACCCCGACAACACCGCGTTAGCGTTGGTCAACTTCTTGACGCAAACGTTGGAGACGTTGACCCCATCGCTCGAGTTTTTCGACATGGGACCGGCGATCATCCGCGACACGCCGATCGAGTTTTCCGCTTTTGCGAAATACGTCGTCTCGGCGGGTGCTTACGGGGTGGTGTACACGACGATCGCACTTCTCTTCGGGCTGATTTTGTTCGAGGATCGAGACTTGGCGTGAGCCGGCCACGGAGGGAATGTCGGGCAGGTCACTGATCCGCACGGTAAAATATCAGGGTGCGGCCAGCGCGACATTCCTGATCAGCCGAACAGAGGGTCCGCCGTGGATCGATCCGCCTTCCTCCGCGCTTGGGAATACCTCGGTTACGTTCGAACGTATAAGTGGTTGGCCATCACGAGTGCTGCCCTCGTCGGAGCGACGTTTGTGTTGCTGGTGGTCCTCCTGGGCATGTTCGCCGATCTCACCGTGACGCGGGGGATCATACCAACTTTCACGGACTTGAATGACGCCGAGCGAGAACGTTTCTGCGAGCAATGGAACTCGTGGGCGGACGAGGAGCGACGACTAGCGGTCGCCGCATGGCCCTTCCCCGAGACGTTACAAACTGAAATTGCGGCCAATGCGAGCGTTTCTGATCGGCACACGCCCCTTCGATGGAAGGTGTATGTCGGAAAACTGTTGGAGCGTCGGGCGGGAACCGACGCGGCTGAGCAATACCGTGCCAAGGCTTACATTCCACCCGGGATGATCGAGGAAACCGAGGCAGGCCGAGTCGATGACCCCGATCGCGTCCAGCTTGGAATCCTTGCTCACGTTGTCCGCGAACGAGATCACCCGTTGAGTCGGGTCTCGGGATTGCTCGCTCGTTGCTGTTCTTGGTCGTGGCACCCCTCGGCGGATGGCACGCCCAATCGGCCGTATCTGCTGGGCTTGTTGATTTCGACCGTGGTGCTCGCCTTGCTCCGCGGTGGATTGGTTTTGCTGATGCACTATGGGGCCTCCCACGCAACTCTCGATGTCGTCAATCGACTCCGACGCCTCATTTACCATCACACCCATCGGCTCGGATCTCTGACCCTCTCATCGGGTCGGAACAGTGAACCCGTGGATGTGTTTATCCGCCGGATGGACTCCTTGCACGATGGCCTTTACACGCGGCTGACGATCTCGGTTCGGGAACCGGTGAAGATCACGCTGCTCTTGTTACTTGCATTCGTGGAGAATCTCTGGCTGGCCTTGGCGACCGTGTGTGCCGCGGGTCTGGTGTGGATCATCAGTCGACAGATCGCCGCCGTTCTCAGGGAGCGCGGGAAAGCCGGCGCACGAAGCGCCCTACGACAACTTGCATTGCTCGAAGAATCGCTTCGGATGATGCGATTGGTGAAGGGCTACCTGATGGATCTATTCAATCAGGGGCGTGTCGAACGCCAGCTTTCCGAATACTCGCGTGCTCAGATGGCACGCTTCCGAGGCGAATTGGTTTATCGACCGTTGATCGTTCTGTTCGGTACCATGGCGGGGGCAGGGTTGCTCTTCGTGGCCGGGGTTCAAATCCTCAGCGAACGCTTGGAGGTGTCCGGGCTGATCGTGCTCGCCACGGCCATCGGCAGCATTTATTACCCACTCGACCTATGGCTTGCTCAGCGTCTGTCTCTTATACACATC
>JAOAAM010000389.1 GCA_026418875.1 Gemmataceae bacterium
CGGGAAACGAGACCCTGAACCTGCCCGAGCCGTTCTTCGTCATCGCCACTCAAAACCCCATCGAGCAAGAAGGCACCTACCCACTGCCCGAAGCCCAACTCGATCGCTTCATGTTCAACGTCAAGGTCGATTACCCCAGCTACGAAGAGGAGAAACGCATTCTGGCGATGGTCGGCAAAGACGAGAAGCCCGAGCTGAAGCGGTTGCTCAGCGCCACGGCCATCGTGAATTTGCAGAAGCTGGTCCACAGCGTGCCGGTCGGCGACTTTATCCACGACTTCATCGTTCGGCTGGTTCGCGCGACCCGTCCCCGCGACCCGTCGGCACCGGAGTTCGTCCGCAAGTTCATCGACTGGGGGGCTGGACCTCGGGCAGGGATCAACCTCCAGGCAGCCGGGAAAGCATTCGCCGCGATGGATGGCCGCTTCAGCGTCGCCATCGACGACATCAAAAAGGCTGCCGTCCCAGTCCTCCGCCACCGCATTAGCACGAATTTCCAGGCCCAAGCCGAGGGGAAATCGCCCGAGGACATCATCGAGATGCTGCTTCGACACGTCAGCGAACCCGAACCCCCGAAGTATGTCGGCACGGCCAAGAAACGGCTCTGACGCCCCGATGCCCGGGATCGTGAGTTGGTGCCGTACCAAGACCCACCCCACGGAGGCGGCAGTCATGTGGCTCCGTGTCTTCGCTCTCGCGCAAGTTGAAGTCCCATTGCAGTCCATCCAGGAATTCCTCCGCGCCCAAAGGCTTCCCCACTTCATCGAGGCGACAGGGGACGACCTTGGGTGGAAGTCTTTTCGTGCTGGTGACTTGGTTGTCGAACGCTACTTGGTTGAGGCCGACGACCTGCGGGGCGAACTGGATACTTGGGCCGCTGTCGTCGAATCGTGGGAGGCTGGGGCCCCCGGCACGAAGCTGATGCAGCAGATCATCGCCGTGCGGCAGATGTTTACCATCTCCGCCGACCACGGCTCCGAGGAACTCGCCCGCTTTCTCGCCCAAAGAACCGACGGCTTTTACTACGTCGACGACGTCGGTTTCTTCGATGCCTCCGGGTCGCCGATCCTCCGGGAACCGACCCGCGACACCGATTAACGACCCCACGAAGTGATGCCAGCGGCGGTCGTTCGCTGCGGGGAAACTGACTTGCCGTAAGCGACATTCGCATTATGATGAAACCAGACGGTGGGTGTAGCTCAGTTGGTTAGAGCACCTGACTGTGGATCAGGATGTCGGGGGTTCGAGTCCCCTCACTCACCCTTCCCCCTCCATCTGAGCAAGCTCTTCGATCGACCGAGTTGGAATCTCTCGTCGCATCACCACTTGTGTGCGGTCGTGGGCTAGTGATGGATCGATTGGCCTCGCCGCCTCGTGTGGGAAAGCCCGCGATCGGCCATCATTTTCCCACCATTCACCCAAGGCGGCACTTTTCCAATGATTTCTATCATTTCCATCATTTCACGAACCGGGGGTTGACAACTCTCGGGCCGCTTGTCCGAACGGCGCCCTAGCAAATCCGCTGACCCACTCGTCCAGCGAGCCAACCCACGGGGCGGATTCCAAATTCAAGCCTTGGATGATTTAGGGAAAAGTCAAATACCGGAGCCGTGGGCAAGACCACCCAAATCTCCCGCCCCCGGCATCGTGCGCAACCCTCCGACTGGGCAAAGTCTTCAGAATGCCAACGTGCAGTTCTTGCCGACGACGCCAATCAAAAGCGGGTCGCAGGACTCGTCCGCGGACGGGCATGGAGGTTGCGCGAGGCAGAGGGCGGCAGGTCAACCTGATGTCCCATCCTATCGTGTGCTGATGCAAAGAGTTGCGTTTTCGACAACGGCCACGACCGGCACCTGGGGAACTAGGATTCGAACCTAGACTAAATGGTCCAGAGCCATTCGTGCTACCGTTACACCATTCCCCATTCGATTCAGCGCAATTATAAACTCACCGCAACATGCCGACAAGACCGCGGCAGGACCCATTCCTGTGTCCACGTCAATCCGTTTGCGAGTCTCCGTTCCGAGGGTATTGCCCCTCCATGAACCTCATGGCCGGCCGTTGCATCCCGGGCTGTTGCTGTGTATCATCGAAACGCGGTGGGCCGAGGGGTCGCTCATCACTCTTCAGTCTGTCTCGATCGTCGCGGATGATTTCAATTCCCTTCCGTCACGATTCGCCCCGTGGCCCGGCCGTCGGAGGGTTTCCCCTGTGCGCCTCGCCCATTCCAGCGACTTGCTCCGCAGCGTGCTGTGCCTGATGTTGACGGCAGCGGCATGCGACGTCGTACTGAGCCAAAGCCCGGCCGCCGGTCGCGCGGCTGATCCCGTCCCGGCAAACAAGCAAGAAATTCGCCTGCGGGCCGTCGACGCGGAGAACCGGCCTCTGCCCGGTGTCACCGTCCTTTTCAGCGTCATGTACCAGGATGAATCCGGAAAAGGCCGATTAAAGAAGGACGAGCTCCCGACGGACGGGAGCGGCGAGTTGGTCATTGGCTTGCCAGGGCAATCCCCCTCGCTGCGGTTGTGGGCGTGGAAAGCAGGCTATGCGTCCGTTTTCGCCAATTGGGAAGCCGCCGAGATCAAAGAACGGGGGCAAACGATTCCTAAGGAATTCACCCTCCGTTTGTTGCCGGTGGTGTCCGCAGGGGGACGCATCGTGGATGAGGAAGGTCAGCCGATCGCAGGGGTTCAAGTCGAGGTCGAGTTGGCGGAGCAAAAGATCGATTTCTTGGTGGATTCGCCCTTGAGGTACGTCCAACAGATCGCGTGGGGTAAGAACACCCTCACCACCGATGCCGAGGGACGCTGGAAGGTGACGAACCTCCCCAAATTCTCCAGCTCCGATCTGAAACTGAAACTCGTGCATCCCGACTTTATCCTTCCGCACGCCCAAGACCGAACACATCGGCAGATCTCGGTGAAACGGGACGAGGCAATCCGGGGCGAGGTCTTGGTACGGATGAAGCGGGGTAACGTGGTCACGGGCCAAGTGACGGACGCGGAGGGCAACCCGATCGAGAAGGCGCTGGTGATTGTGGGCAATGATCCGGGGTGGGACAGTGTGCCCTCGAAGTTTCCTACGGATGCCGACGGCCGCTTCCGCCTGCCGGCGATGCCCACTGCCCACACGACATTGACCGTCATCGCTCCGAGCTTTGCCCCCCAGATGAGAAAATTGATGGTCTCACCCGACCTGCCACCGCAGTACTTCCGCTTGGAAAAAGGGGAACCGGTGACCGTCCGGGTGGTGGACGAAAAAAACCAACCGATTCCTAATGCCGTCGTCCACATCGAGAATTGGAACTACAGCCGCTCCATTGCGACCATGCAGGCGGTGGAGCATCCCCCCGTGCCCGACACCGGCATCCCCCAACGGACCAACGCAGAGGGGATCTGGGAGTGGAAGTCGGCACCCAAGGGGAAATTGACCTTGCGAATCTACGCGAAGGGTTTTGATGAAGTGGTCCGCGAAGTGGGCGGCGAGACTCGCGCGGCGACGGTGAGGTTGACACCCCCGCATCGGATCACAGTGAAGGCGGTTGATGCCGCGACCGGCCAACCCATCCCGCGGTTCACAACGCTGTTGGTCGTCCGTTATTCCCAACGGGATCGGCTGATCGCGCAACGCTCGTCGACGGTCGAAGGCAAAGATGGGCGGGCGGAGATCATCGCACGATCTTACTCCACCGCCGATCCGCTCCGTGTCCGGGTCGAAGCGGTGGGTTATCAGACGCAGGATGGCCCTGATTTCCAGCCGGGTGACGATTCGCCGCGGACTGTTGAATTTCGGCTGCGGCCGAGTCCTCCGGTGAGCGGCATTGTTCAGGATCCGACGGGGAAACCGTTACCGAATGCCCGAGTCGTGATGGCGACGCCCTCGGAGTCGGGAGACCTCGAATATCAACCTTTTCATTCGGAACTGCGCGCTTTTACGGATGCCGAGGGGCGATTCGCGCTGCCGGACCCGGGCGCCGCTTGGGCCATCGCCGTGTCCCATCCGGAAGGGCACGCCTACGTTCGGCGACGCGCCGGGGAGAATGACGTCGGCGTGTTGCGCTTGGAACCTTGGGCAAAGGTCCGCGGGCGGTTCTTCGATGGCGGGAAGCCGGTCGCCAAAACCTCCATCTACGTGCAGCCCATCGAGGAGGAAGACCCCAGCCTGCCGGAGTTGAAACGTTTCATGCACGTCGAAACCGATGAAGCCGGTCGTTTCGAGTTTGATCGGGTGCCGCCCGGTCTGGTAAAGGTTCAAGTCTACCTTGGACCGTGGAATGATTTTGGTGTCCGATCCGGCCCCTGTACCCCGCTCGATTTGAAACCGGGGC
>JAOAAM010000439.1 GCA_026418875.1 Gemmataceae bacterium
GATGTGTATAAGAGACAGACCTGAAGCGCGGTGCCGACCCGCACTTGGTCCTCAACCAGTTGTTCCAATACACGCCGCTGCAAAAAACCGTCAGCATCATCCTGCTGGCATTGGTCGACGGTCGGCCGCGCACCCTGACACTCAAGCAGATGATGGAGGAGTTCCTGCGGCATCGGGTCCAAGTGATCCGCCGACGCACGGAATTCCTGCTGCGCGAAGCCAAGCGGCGGGGACACGTCCTCGAAGGCCAACTGATCGCAATTTCGTCGTTGGACGAAGTGATCCAGACGATCCGCTCGGCTCCGAGTCGGGCCGAGGCCAAGCTCCGGCTGCAAGCGATGCGTGTCGCCGCCTCGTTGATGCAGCGGGCCTTGGGCGAGGAGGGTTTCGCCGCCCTGCAACGAGAACTCGGCGCTTTGGACGAATACAGCATGACCGAGGCGCAGGCCGAAGCGGTCGTCCGCATGCAGTTGGGCCAGCTTGCCGCGTTGGAACGTGACGAAATTTTGAAAGAGTACGGGGAATTGCGTCGTCAGATCGTCGAATATGAGCGGCTCCTCGCCAGCGAGCAAGCCATCATGCAGGTCATTCGCGCCGACCTGGTCGAGCTTCGTGACAAGTACGGCGACGAACGACGCACCGAAATCGTCGATGAAGAGGTCAGCGTCGATCTGGAAGACCTGATCCCCGAAGAACTCAACGTCGTCACCATCAGCCATCATGGCTACATCAAGCGGCTTCCCTTGAACACCTACCGCCGGCAACACCGCGGCGGCAAAGGCGTCTCCGGCGGGCAAACCAGGGAAGACGATTTCATCGAACACTTTTTCGTCGCCAGCACCCACGCCTACCTGCTGTGCTTCACCAACCGGGGCCAGGTGTATTGGTTGAAAGTGCATCAAATCCCGCAGGCCTCCCGCACCAGTGCCGGGCGTGCGATCGCCAATGTCCTCTCGCTGCGCCCGGAGGAAAAAATCACCAGCGTGATCCCCGTGCGGGAGTTTGGCACCGATCAATATCTGCTGATGGCCACCCGGCGAGGACTGGTCAAGAAAACGCGGCTGGAGGAATACAGCCGGCCCCGCAGCGGCGGCATCATCGGCATCAATCTCGATGATGGCGATACCCTCATTGACGTGGTTCTGACGCACGGCGGTGACGAAGTGCTGCTCGCCACGCGGAATGGCATGGCGATCCGCTTTAGCGAATCAGACGTTCGCCCCATGGGGCGCAACACCCGTGGGGTGCGGGGCATCTCGTTGGCTGAAGGCGATGAACTCGTCGGCATGGTCGTCGCCGACCCCGAAGGATCGCTCCTGACCGTGTGCGAGCACGGCTACGGCAAGCGAACACCGTTTGGCCCTAACACGACGGACGCCGAGGTCGAGGTCCCCGAGTCCGACACGGACGAGACTCCCACCGAGGAAACAACAGAGGAAACGGCCGAGGAACCCGCCGAGGAACCAGCGAAGGAACCCGGCGATGACGAGGCGTCCCCAGGTGCCGAATCACCCCTCGGCGAGGACGCGACGGAGGAAACGACGGAAGAGGCCGCCGCAACCCGCTCCCAAATGCGTTACCGTCGGCAGCGACGGGGTGGCAAAGGCATCCGCGACATCCGCACCAGTGAACGCAATGGCCGGGTCGTCGGCATCGTCGCCGTCCGCCCCGGCGATGAAATCATGCTCATTACCGTGCAAGGCATGGTGAATCGGACCCAAGTGGACGAAATCCGACTCGTGGGTCGCAATACCCAGGGCGTGCGCATCATGAACCTCAACGAAGGCGACCGCATCGCCTCGGTGGCACGCATCGCCCGGGACGAGGTTGGTGAATCGCCCGGCACCACAGCTTCGCCCGACGCGCCGCCTTCGGCCCCCGCTTAACGCCTGCCTGCCGACTGTCACCCTGACCTGACACGGAGGTGGGGCCGGACGCCGGGGCTTCTTGCCATCCAATGGCGGGTCCCATCGCGGAGAGACACTCATGAATGTCCTGCTCACCGGCGGCTACGGCTGCATCGGCGCTTGGATCGCCAAGCGGCTCCTCGACCGAGGCGATTCCGTCGTCGTCTTCGACTTGAAAGAAAACCCGAGCCGGATGCGGCTCATCATGTCCGACGAACAACTCCGCCGGGTCGTCTTCGTCCGAGGCGATGTCACCGACGTGGAGCGGTTGAGGTACGCTCTCGACACACACGCCATCACCCACGTCGTCCACCTGGCCGGCTTGCAAGTCCCAATTTGCCGCGAGAATCCCATCCTCGGAGCGAAGGTCAACGTGATCGGCACGCTGGCCGTGTTCGAGGCGGTACGGCAAGCGAAGACTCCGATCCAGCGACTGGTCTACGCCAGTTCCGCCGCGGTCTTCGGTCCCCCGGAGCAGTATCCCTCAGGCCCCCTGCCCGACGACGTGCTGTTGATCCCCTCGACGCATTACGGCGTCTTCAAGTGCTGTAACGAGGGGAATGCCCGAATCTACTTCTGTCTCTT
>JAOAAM010000463.1 GCA_026418875.1 Gemmataceae bacterium
AGATGTGTATAAGAGACAGTGGCCGAAGCGATCGACGTGGTGATTTTGGGTGGCGGCCCAGCCGGTTACGCCTGTGCGTTGAAAGCAGCGCAACTGGGGCTGAAACCCGCCGTCGTCGAGAAGCGGCCAGCACTCGGGGGGACGTGCCTGAACGTCGGCTGCATTCCGAGCAAGGCGTTGCTCGATTCCAGTGAGCGTTTCGCTGAGATGAGGAAGCTGGAACGACACGGCATCCTCGTCTCGGACGTAAGACTCGACCTTGCGCGGATGCTCGCCCGGAAAGACCAGGTGGTGAGAGAACTGACCAACGGGCTGGCTGGGCTGTTTCGCAAGGGAAAAATCGAATGGGTGCGCGGATCAGGGCGTCTCGTGGCTCCCGGACGGGTCGTCGTGACGACTGAGGGCCAAAATCGAGAGCTTTCAGCCCGCGCCGTGGTCATCGCGACAGGGAGTGAGCCGGCCTCGCTGCCGGGCGTCGAACTTGACGGCAAGTTTGTCGTCAGTTCAACCGAGGCGTTGTCGTTCGACTCCGTGCCGGAGCGCCTGGTCGTCATCGGGGCTGGGTATATCGGGTTGGAACTAGGTTCCGTCTGGTCGCGGCTCGGGTCGCAAGTGACCATCTTGGAATTCCTGCCGCGAATCTTGCCGACGGCGGATGCCGAGATGGCCGCGATGGTTCAGACGTCCCTCACACGCCAAGGATTGACGTTTCACCTCGGCACCAAGGTGACGCAAGTGCGTGTCGAGGCGGGAAGAGTGATCGTAACCGCCGACCAGCAGGGAAGCCCGCAACAGTTCACCGCTGACAAGGTGTTGGTCGCCGTCGGTCGTCGACCGTCCACGGCGGGCTTGGGGCTGGAGGAACTGGGGATTCGCACCCAGCCGCGAACCGGGAAAATCGAGGTGGATCGGCGAACGTACCTCACGAACGTGCCCGGGATTTATGCCATTGGCGACGTCATCGACGGTCCGATGCTCGCCCATAAAGCGCAAATGGAAGGCGAGGCCCTCGCCGAGATGTTGGTTGGCCATGCGGCGTACGTCAATTACGACGCGATCCCGGGTGTCGTGTACATCTGGCCGGAGTTAGCCAACGTGGGTTGGACGGAAGAACAGCTGAAAGAGCAGGGCAGAGCCTACCGTGTGGGGAAATTCCCATTCCTGGCGAACGGCCGAGCGAAAGCCCTCGACGAGACCGAGGGTGTCGTCAAAGTGCTGACAGACGGGAAGACGGATCGGTTGTTAGGTGTTCACATTTTCGGGCCGCGTGCCTCGGACATGATCGCCGAGGCCGTTGCTGTGATGGAATACTCCGGTAGCGGCGAGGACCTGGCCCGATTCTGTCATTCGCATCCATCTTTGAGCGAAGCCTTGGGCGAGGCAGCCCGACACGCTGCCTTTGGCAAGCCGCTGCACTTGTGATGGCCGTCGCTGTGGCGGTTGGGCCACAGAGACCAGTGCGGTGGCGCC
>JAOAAM010000471.1 GCA_026418875.1 Gemmataceae bacterium
AGATGTGTATAAGAGACAGCCCCCGAGGTGCGGCCAGCCGCCGATGTTCTCGAAGTGCTGCCGGTGCAACCGATCAACCCACCCCCACCGAAGCCGAGGCCGAAGCCGAAGCCAAAGCCCCAATCGAGGCCCAAGCCCGAATGACAGTCCATCCCGGCCGAGCGACGAACCTCGGCGGATTATCCTGCCATCTGACCAACGAACGTCGGCGGTGTATCCTGCCATCTGACCAACGAACGTCGGCGGTTTATCTTGCCGCCATGCCCTGGGCTAGACGCAACGTGGTGCCGATGATTTTGTCCTCGATGCCGGTCTTCCACTTCGAGGGCAGGCCGTACTCCGTCATAGAGGTTTCGCCTTCGTATCCGCCCTCCGCGAGGACCCGCTCCGACGGGATATAGGCCATCACGTCGTTGGCATAGGCCGTGACCCAAATCGGTCGATCCTTGGCCAGTTCGCGTTTCAATCGGAGGGCATAATCCACAACCACCTCGCCGCCCAAGGCGATCCAGCAGACTTCGCCCAGGTGCCAAACTTGCACGGGGAAATGGGGGTATTCCGTGGGGATCGACTTTCCCTCGGCCAAGAGTCGGAGGTATCGCTGAGCGCGATGACGCCGGGCGGGGTACGAGTCCTTGGCATCGACCCGCAGTTGCTCTTCGGACGGCGTGAAGGCGAAAGGTAGGGAGATTTCCTCGTACCGAGCGACAATCGGCCCGCGGATCTCAGTCATCGGCGAACTGAGGACTTCGTGGACGGCGACGGCGAGTTCCTTGCCGTACTTGCGACACAACTCCACCGTGCTGCGTGGCAACGGATTGACATCGCCCCCGCAGCCAGCCCAGAACATCGCCGTGGCTCCGGGATGACGCTGTTCGAGTTCGACCTGCGCGAACCCGGCGTAGTCGCCGCACCATTTGTAGTATTGCAGCGTCGTGTTGTGGCAGGCGTAGCCGAAGACGACGGCCAAGAGCTTGCCGTTGCGGTCGGCGACACGCAGCACGGGCACGGAGTGGTCGACCGGTCCATCGGGATTCGCTCCGCCGATCACACCCTGCGGAGTGACCAGCCGGCGGTTGACGGCGAATCGGGCCGTCCCCTGACCGTGATGAAGGACAGCGGGTTGCCGCTCGCGCCAAGCACGAACGATGACCTCCACGATTTTGTCCTTCAGCTTTTCGGTGTAAGCTAGCGCCTTTCGCTGCATGTCGCCGGGCAAGGGGTACATGCCGAACAAATTGTCGGCGATGACCGGCCCGCAGTGGGTGTGCGATGCGGTGAGCATGAGCCGATCACGGGACAGCCCGGTGGCTTGTTCGACCTGGCGGACCACTTCGTGCGAAAACTCACGGTCGAAGCCCAGTAAATCGGAGGTGAGCAAGATCACGCCGCGGCCATCGGGGCCTTCCAAGGCGAGGGCCTTAGCATACAAGTCGTGCTCGGCCCCCTCGGCGGGACGATTTCGGGCGGCATAACCCGCAAGCCACATCGGCTCGCTGGGGGTGATGACGACTCGAGCCACGCCGGCCCGGAACGTCGGTTCGGCGGCCGTCAGCACCGTCCCGCTCACGAGTGCCCATGCCAGAATGCAAGTGGCCCGCATAAGATTTCCTCCGCGTGCATGCCTATCATAATGGTGTCCTGTCATCGTATGCCCCGAGGGGGTGTCATGGCCCTGACCGCTGCCG
>JAOAAM010000474.1 GCA_026418875.1 Gemmataceae bacterium
GTCTCCTGAGGAGGCTCTCGCAGGCGAAGGATGATCCAACTGGGCCGTTTGGGGAGGTCGGGCGCGAACTACCATCATTGACGGTGCTGCCGCCTTTGCTCAACCGAACTGGCCTGTGAGTAGTACACGTTCGAAGCCGCCCGAAAGAGGCTCTGTGAAGGATTATACCCCGACCAGTTTGCCCCAGCAACCAACGGCGAAAAACCGGTGTTGTCGTTTCTGTTGATTCCGGTTAAGTAGGCGGACCTTGCGGGCGGTGACGGCTACTTGAACGACGCGACGTCGTCCGTAGTCAAACCGAAGGGGCGATGAAAGGCGACCTCTCCTCGTCTCATCGTGCCGCGGACCGCTTCACGGATCGGTTTGGGCCGGAACAGAGTCGATTCCACCATGAGTCTCAATGCCAATCTGAATGGGGAACTGTTAGAGGAATACGCCCAACGCTGGCGCGACGATCCACAATCTCTGGATCCGGAGTGGCACACGTTTTTTCTGGGGTTCGAGTTCGGCAGCCGAGAACTAGATCGCTCGCAAATCGAGGCTCAAATTGCCGTGTTGCGCCTCGTCTTCGCTCACCGCGATTTGGGACATCGCTCGGCCCACCTCGATCCGCTGTCGCCGCCCCCGGAAATCGACGTCGAGTTGAAGCCCGAGCGCTACGGCTTGACCGATGCGCACATGGACCGCGTGTACGGCACGACCTTCGTCGGCTTGCCGACCGCGACCCTCCGAACCCTCATCACAGCCCTTCGCACCACGTACTGCGGCACGATCGGCTACGAGTACATGCACATCCAGGACCCGGCCGTGCGGTCTTGGATTCAGGAGCGAATCGAACCGCGACGCAGTCGACCCAATATGTCGCGAGAGCAGAAGATCAGTATCCTGCGCTCCCTGCATGAAGCCGAAAATTTTGAGACGTTCCTGCACAAGCGCTTCGTGAACCAGAAGCGATTCTCGCTGGAAGGCGCGGAGACGCTCATCCCGCTGCTGGATGCCTTCCTCGAGCGTTCACCCGAGGCAGGGGTGGATGAGTACGTCATCGGTATGGCGCACCGCGGTCGGCTGAATGTTTTGGCAAACATTCTGAACAAGCCGTACTCGGAAATTTTCGCTGAGTTCGAGGACTACTTTCATGACGAGTCCTCGGAAGGCGACGGCGACGTGAAGTATCATCTCGGGTTCTCGGCGGACCTGAACATCCGCGGCCATCCCTTGCACCTGTCGTTGACGCCCAACCCAAGCCACTTGGAGGCCGTCAACCCCGTGGTGCTCGGCCGCACTCGGGCCAAACAGGATTATTTCGGCGATCGCGAGCGACGGCGCGGTGTGCCGATTCTCATCCACGGCGACGCTGCATTCGTCGGGCAAGGTTCAGTCTGCGAGACGCTGAATCTGGTCAAGCTCGAGGGATACTCCACCGGCGGGGTTCTGCACGTCATCGTCAACAACCAAATCGGGTTCACGACGCTCCCCTCGGATGCTCGCTCGACCCGCTACGCCACGGATATGGCCAAGATGATTCAGGCCCCCGTGTTCCACGTCAATGCGGACGACCCCGAAGCCTGCGTCTTCATTGCCGAGTTGGCCCTCGAATTCCGACAGACATTCGGGAACGACGTCATCATCGACATGTACTGTTTCCGGCGACGTGGCCACAACGAAAGCGACGAACCATCGTTCACGCAGCCCTTACTCTACCGCCGAATCGCGCAGCACCCGACCACGTCGCGGGTTTACACCGAGCAATTGATCCGGCAAGGCGATCTGACCGAGGAAGAGAGCCAGGCAATCGCCCGGGAATACTTGGCGAAACTGGATGCGGCTCAAAAGGGCCTCAAAACGCAGCCGCCACGATCGCGGGGCATGCCGCGTTTCGGCCGCCGTTGGGAGGGTTTCACGACGGGAAGTCCCTCCGACAGGGTCAAGACAGCCGTCACCTTGGGCGACCTGATCCAAGTCGGTCGAGCGGTCACTCGTGTTCCGCCCGAATTTACCCCGCACCGAAAATTGTGGGATCCGACGCCCAAGTCGGGCGAAGCAGCGGTCGAGATGAAGTCGTTTATCGAACGGCAAATCGACATGATCGAGGGCCGCGAAAAAGTCGATTGGGGTTTCGCTGAGACTCTAGCCTTTGGCACTCTTCTCGTCGAAGGCACTCCAGTTCGGCTCAGCGGGCAGGACTCGCGTCGGGGGACGTTTACGCAGCGGCACGCCGTCTGGGTCGATCAGAACGATGGCCGCCGATACGTCCCACTCAACCACATCACCCCAGAGCAAGCGCTGTTCTCGGTCTACGACAGCCCCTTGTCCGAATTTGCAGTGCTGGGTTTCGAGTTCGGTTACTCGCTGGACGATCCCGAGACACTGGTGATCTGGGAGGCACAGTTCGGGGAC
>JAOAAM010000513.1 GCA_026418875.1 Gemmataceae bacterium
GCGGTGGATGATTCCCTTCTCGTGGGCATGTTGCAGAGCGGCGCAGACTTGCTTGCCGATCTGCACAACCTCCTCCCACGAGAAGCGGACCCGTCGCGCCAATACATGATCCAGCGACTCGCCCTGGACGAACTCCATCGCAAAATAGGGCGTGCCCTTGGTACGGCCGGCACCGAACAGGCGGACGATATTCGGATGTTTGAGTTGTTTGAGGATTTCTGCCTCACGCTCGAAGCGTCGGATCGCCGTCTCGTTGTTCGCTAGACCCAGCGAAATGACCTTCAGGGCGACGACACGGCCATCCTCGTACACCGCCTTGTAGACGGTGCCCATAGCACCACTGCCCAGTTCTTCTTTCAGTTCAAATGGCCCGATGCGCTGCCCGATAATCATGGGAGTCGGTCTCCCCGAGAACGGCGTCTTTGAACTCTCTTACGTCGGCCGAGTTTCGGTGGCTCATCGACCAAGCAACCGTGGCTCACCGGCTGAGCAACCGTGGCTCATGGAGCAAGCAACCGTGGCTTTCCGGCTGAACATCCTTGGCTCACTGGTTCCGTCACCGTCAACGCAACCATTGCGCTGCCTGGCGGGCGTGGTAAGTCAGGATCATGTCGGCCCCAGCGCGCCGGATGCTCGTCAAGATTTCCAAGGTGATGCGTCGCTCGTCGATCCACCCCGCGGCCGCCGCAGCCCTCACCATCGCGTATTCGCCGCTGACGTTGTACGCCGCCACTGGAACGCGAAACTCATCCTTGACGCGGCGGATGATGTCCAAATAAGCCAGGGCCGGCTTGACCATGACCAGGTCGGCTCCCTCGTCCAAGTCGAGAGCAACCTCGCGGATTGCTTCGTCCTGATTCGCCGGGTCCATCTGATAGCTCGAACGATCACCGAACTGCGGCGGCGACTCGGCAGCGTCGCGGAAGGGGCCGTAGAAGGCCGAGGCATACTTTGCCGCGTAGCTCATGATCGGAATGTGCGAAAAACCGGCGTCGTCCAACCCGCGGCGGATCGCTCGCACCATCCCGTCCATCATCCCGCTAGGTGCCACCATATCCGCCCCTGCTTGGGCATGACTGACGCACTGCCGGACAAGGTTTTCCAGCGTGGCGTCGTTGTCCACGTCCCACGTTCCACGCCGTTCCTGAAGCACCCCGCAATGGCCGTGGTCGGTGTATTCGCAAAAACATTCGTCGGTGATGAGCAGCACGGAGTTGCCGAAGTTCGACCGGCACCGTCGCAGCGATTCTTGAATGATACCGTGGTCTTCCCAAGCACTGGAACCGATGGCGTCTTTGCTTGCCGGGATGCCGAACAAGATGAAAGCACGGATACCCAAGTCGGCGGCCTGGCCAATTTCTTCAATCAGCGTATCGGGGCTGAGTTGGAATTGCCCGGGCATGGAGCGGATCTCCTGCCGAACTCCTTGCCCCGGGCGGACAAACAGGGGGAGGATGAAGCGAGACGGGTGCAAGTCGGTTTCGCGGACCAGATCGCGGAGGATCGGCGAAGAGCGAAGCCGACGCAGGCGGAGTTGGGGGAATTGACCGTGGACCATCACGACATTCCGGCATAGGCTTCGGCAGCGGCGGCGACACCAGCCCCAGGACGAACGCGAAAGCCCTTGGCCGACAAGCAACCCTCCAGCGCCCCCGGCACCAGCATGACACAAGCCTGGCTCTTATACACATCTCCGAGCCCACGATACC
>JAOAAM010000542.1 GCA_026418875.1 Gemmataceae bacterium
CTACGGCGGGTGCGAATTCGTCGATGAAGTCGAAAGACTGGCCATCGACCGGCTGAAGCGGCTTTTCGGCGCGGCTTGCGCCAACGTTCAGCCGCACTCGGGAGCACAGGCCAACATGGCGGTGTTCCTGGCCGCGTTGAATCCCGGCGACACGATCATGGGCATGGACCTCGCTCACGGCGGTCATCTCACGCACGGGATGAAACTCAATTTCTCGGGCCGATATTTCCGCGTCGTCAGTTACGGGGTGCGACGCCACGACGAGCGCATCGACTTTGACCAAGTTGCGGCCCTGGCTCGAGAACATCGACCCAAGTTAATCATCGCCGGGGCCAGTGCGTATCCACGGGAGATCGACTTTGCTCGATTTGCCGAGATCTGTCGGGAAATCGAAGCACTTTTAATGGTCGATATGGCCCACATCGCGGGGCTGGTGGCTGCCAAGCGACATGCCGACCCTGTCCCCCACGCCGACTTCGTCACCAGCACGACCCACAAGACCCTCCGTGGCCCGAGGGGCGGCTTCATCTTGTGCCAAACCGCTTGGGAGAAGAAGATCAACTCCGCGGTGTTCCCGGGCGTGCAGGGCGGTCCGCTGATGCACGTCATCGCCGCCAAAGCGGTCGCCTTCCACGAGGCATCGCAACCAGAGTATCGCCAGTACATCGACCAGGTGATCGTCAACGCCCAGACTTTGGCCGAGGAACTTCAACGATATGGATTCCGGATCGTCTCGGGCGGCACGGACAATCACCTGCTGCTGGTGGACGTGACCCCACGCGGTTTGACGGGACAAGTCGCTGAGACGGCACTCGACCAGGCCGGCATCACGGTCAACAAGAACAAAATCCCATTCGATGAGCGGCCCCCCTTGGATCCCTCGGGCATCCGGATCGGAACCCCCGCGTTGACGACCCGCGGGATGAAGGAAAACGAAATGCGAATGATCGCTCGTTGGATCCACGAGGCCCTCGGTGCGGCCGATTCCGCCGACCAGTTGCGGAAAATCCGCGCGGCCGTGGTCGAACTGTGCCACCAGTTCCCGGCTCCCGCGACCGACACAAGGGCGACCGGTTGACGGCTGCCCCGCAGGTTCCGGCGTGCCGTTGCCCTTCGAGCGAGTCTGGGCTGGCTCGCTTACCGCCACGGCGATCCCTGCCCGGCCTGGGCACAGCGGGGTGCGGCATCCGAGTCAACCGGCGGGCTACACTTCCGCGACCAGGCCTTGGGCCATTTTGATGTCCGTCCCGTGATTGACCGTCCATGCCACCTTGTGCGTGACCGTCTCGATCAACCCCGCGGCCGAAGGGTGCCCGTTGCCGCTTTTTTTCACGCCGCCGAATGGCAAGTGCACCTCCGCCCCGATGCATGGCAAATTCACATAACCCATGCCGAACTCGCATTCCTCTCGGAAAAACCGCATCGCTCGATAATCCTCGGTGATGACCGCCAACGACAGCCCGTAATCCGTGTCGTTGTAAATCCGAGCCGCGTGTTCGTGGTCCTTGAAGGGAATCAACGCCACGTGGGGGCCAAACACCTCTTCGCGGATCGACCGAAGCCCCGGACGATGTTCCTGACGATAAATGAACGGCGAAACATAACATCCCTGGTCAAACTTTGGTCCAGTCATTCGGCCGCCGTCCAGCAACACCTCGGCCCCTTCCTCTCGCGCGAGTTGGTTGTAGTGGAGGATCTTCTCCACGGATTGATGATGGATCACCGGACCGAAAAAGTTGCCGTCGTCCAGCGGATCCCCGATGCGAAGGCGCTTCGCCAGATCGACAAACCGTCGGGCAAACTCGTCGAAGATCGGTTCGGCGACGAGAATTCGGCCCGCGGAGACGCATCTCTGACCGCTGGTCTTGAATGCGCTGATGATGCCCGCCCGGACGGCGAGATCCATGCGGGCATCCTCGCAGACGATGACGGCACTTTTGCTCCCCATCTCGGCCGCAACAATGCGATCATGCAGGCCCGCCGACACTTGTTGGATCCGTCGGCCCGTTTCGTAGCTGCCTGTAAACAGGACACAATTCACTCCCGGGTCCGAAACCAACGCCTCGCCGACGATGTGGTCTCCGTGAACTAGGTTCAGCACGCCCGGAGGAAATCCAGCTTCCTCGAAAAGTTCAAACAGTCGCTGGCCGATCGCCGGCGAGTCTTCCGAGGGTTTGAACACCACGGTGTTCCCTTCTTGCAAGCTCGGCCCGATCATCCACAACGGCACCGCGAAGGGGAAGTTCCACGGCGTGATGACGGCCGCCACCCCCCAGGGCTTGCGACGAACGAAGGCGTCTTTCTCGGGGATCTCCGATTCGACAATGTGGCCTGTGGGCATCCGACCCGTGCCGAACACGTACTGCACCATGTGCAGACCCTCAATCACCTCGGCTCGGCATTCGGTGATCACCTTGCCACACTCCCTCGCCATGAGTTGCGACAATTCTTCGACTTGGCTCTCGATCCGCTGCGCGAGCTTGTTGAACAACTCGGCACGATAAATTCGACTTGTCCGACGCCACACCGGATAAGCCTCCCGGGCGGCAGCCACCGCTTGTCGGGCGACCTCCACGGTGCCCCGGGGAAACGTGCCAATGATTTGTCCCCAATCGGCGGGACTGTGGCTGGCGAACGATTCCACGGCATCCGTGATCCGCTGCCC
>JAOAAM010000546.1 GCA_026418875.1 Gemmataceae bacterium
AGATGTGTATAAGAGACAGACGCTGGAGCGACCGCGCAAACCGAGGCATCGGCAGGCCAAGCCGGGCTAGCGGCCAAGAGACCAAGCAGCCAAGCAGCCAAGCAGCCAAGCAGCCAGGCGAAGACCGATCGGACCCCATCAAGCGGAGGAGAAACCTCGGAAGCAAGGGACAAGCTGGTTTGATGGAAATGATGGAAATGATGGAAATGATGGAAATGATCGAAATGATGGAAATGATCGAAATGATGGTCACCTACCTGAAAGGTGGGAAGATGATGACTGCGAGGACCATCACGCCGGCGTGCCAACCACCAAACAAGCAACGAGCCGATGGAACCGTGGCAGTCGTTCCACTGATTGCAGGCCCCTCGCGGTGCGATCCCTGTCTGCCGCGCGGGCGGTGTGGTTTCTATGGTAATGCAGTATGACGGAACCGTTGAATATCGCGTTGTTAGGTTGTGGCACAGTCGGCGGCGGGGTGGTCAAGCTCTTGCTCGAGCAACGAGAGCGAATCACGGCCCGGGCCGGTCGGCCGATTCAGCTGAAGCACGTCGTCGTCCGGGATTTGTCGAACCCTCGGCCGTCTTGCTTGCCCCGAGAACGACTCACCGCCGACCTCGAACGCGCCATCACCGACCCCTCGGTGCAAGTGGTGGTGGAGTTGATCGGCGGAACCGGGGTGGCCCGCGAGGCGGTGTTGACCGCGTTGCGCTCCGGCAAACACGTGGTGACGGCCAACAAAGCCCTGCTCGCCCTGCACGGACGAGAGGTGCACGAGACTGCCCGGCAAGCGGAGCGAGTGGTGGCTTTCGAGGCGAGCGTGGCCGGTGGAGTGCCGATCGTCGCCGCTATTTCGCAGTCGCTAGCCGCGAATCAGATCACCTCGATTCAAGGCATTTTGAATGGAACCAGCAACTTCATCCTGACGGCGATGAGCGAGCATGGCCAGACGTATGAGCAGGCGTTGGCGGAAGCACAACGTCGGGGCTACGCCGAGGCCGACCCCACGCTCGATGTGGATGGCTCCGATGCCGCCCACAAGCTGGCGATTCTGGCGCAATTGGCCTTCGGCGTGTCGGTCTCGCCCTCGGCGATCGACCGCCGGGGCATCGCCGACATCGATGCGATGGATGTTCGTTTTGCCAACGAATTGGGCCACCGCATCAAGCTTTTGGCCGAGGCTTGGCTAAGCGACGGGTTGCTCGCCTTGCAGGTTGCCCCCGTGCTCTTGCGAGCCTCGACGCCGTTGGCTCAGATTCGAGGATCCGCCAATGCCATCCAAGTCGTCGGCGATGTGGTCGGTGAGACGCTGTTTTACGGACTGGGGGCCGGCGAAATGCCGACGGCGAGCGCCGTGATGGCCGATCTGATCGACCTGGCCGTCGGCCGCGCCCAACGCACTTACGCCGGTTTGAAACTCTGGTCGCTGCGGGACGCTGGCTCGGCCCTGCGCGATGCCGACACGGTACGAAGCAAGTTCTACCTGCGTCTGATTGTCGCGGATCGCCCCGGCGTGCTGGCCGACGTCTGTCGTTGCCTCGCCGATGAACAAGTCAGCATCGCGTCGGTGATCCAGCACGAGGCTTTGGATGAGGAGGAAGCCGACGTCGTGCCGCTGGTCATCCTGACGCACCCCGCCCCCGGCGGTCGGTTCCGGGCGGCCGCGGCCCGCATGACCTCCTTGCCGGGCATCCGAGGCCCCAGCGTGTGGTATTCCGTTGCGGACTAGCCGAACCCGGGGCTGGAACCCGCCGTGCCACGACGCCACAATGACGGGAACTTTGCCGAACCCCAAGCACTCGGGCCACGCCATGAAGTACGCAATCATCATCCCCGATGGCTGTGCGGACGAGCCGCAAGATTCTCTGGGTGGGCGAACGCCATTGCAAGCGGCCCGCATGCCTTTCAGCGATCTGGTGGCCCAAACGGGAGTCGTCGGCCGATCGAACAATGTCCCGCCGACGTTGACCCCGGCAAGCGACGTGGCGACGCTGAGCCTGTTCGGCTATGACCCGCTGGAGGTGTACACCGGCCGTGCTCCCCTCGAAACCGTGGCGATGGGGCTGACCCTCGGGCCAGAGGATTGGGCGATCCGCTGCAACCTCGTGTACATCGAAGACGAGCAAATGCGCGATTTCACCGCTGGCCACATTTCCAGCGACGAAGGCCGGACGCTCATCGAGGCGTTGCAGGCTGCCTTGGGCGGACCCATCCCCGGCGGACGGCTGGAGTTTCACCCAGGCGTCAGTTACCGCAACATCCTGATCTTCCGAGGCGATGGCAGCGGCAGTCGCTTCTCCGGTGAAACCCGGACCCAACC
>JAOAAM010000558.1 GCA_026418875.1 Gemmataceae bacterium
GTCGGCAGCGTCAGATGTGTATAAGAGACAGCGTTCGGGTCGCGGCACAACTGCGTCATCAACGCCACCCATGCCAAAGTCGTCGATTGACCCTTACCCGGCGGCGTCGCTTGATACAGCCGCTCGAAAGTCTTCCGCTCCGGCGGCGTGCTGGGCTGAAACTCCGTGTTGCGGAACGGCTGAAAACCGCCCAAGGCCGCCCGACGACTTCGAAGGTACTTCATCTCGACGCTGTCTTCCGGCGGTCGATAGAACGGCACCTTCTCCAATTGCTCGTCGGTGATCGGCAAGTCGAAGCGGTCCCGGAACAACCGCAACGCCGCCACCAACTGCTGCTTCGCCGCCTCTTCGGGGCCGAGGTCCGCTTCGTTCGTCGAGAGACGCACCGCCAACTTTTTCAGTTGGTGCGTGGTGTTCTTTCCCTCTCCCCCCTCGCCGGGGATGCCGTAGCCCTTGACCGTCTTGACCAGGATCACGGCCGGCTGCCCTTTATGCTCGACCGCCGCCTTGTATGCCGCATACACCTTCAGCGGATCATGCCCGCCTCGCTTGAGGTTCGCCAACTGCTCGTCGGTGTAGTCCTTCACGAGGGCTTTCAGTTCCGGCGTGTTGAAGAAATGCTCCCGAATGAAGGCGCCACCCTTCACGACGTACTCTTGGTACTGCCCGTCCACGACTTCCATCATCCGCCGGGCCAACGCGCCGGTTCGGTCATTCGCGAGCAACGGGTCCCACCCGCTGCCCCAAATCACCTTGATGACGTTCCAGCCCGCCCCGCGGAAAATCCCCTCCAATTCCTGAATGATCTTCCCGTTGCCCCGCACGGGACCATCGAGTCGCTGGAGGTTGCAGTTGATGACCCAAGTCAAATTGTCGAGTTTCTCCCGACCGGCGTGACCGATGGCCCCGAGAGTCTCTGGCTCGTCGCACTCGCCATCCCCGAGGAACGCCCACACCCGGACCATGTCCGTCTTCGCCAGTCCCCGATCCTGCAAGTAACGATTGAAGCGGGCCTGGTAGATCGACATGATCGGTCCCAAACCCATGCTCACCGTGGGGAACTGCCAAAAGCGGGGCATCAACCACGGATGTGGATAACTGCTGAGACCGCCGCCGGGCTGCAACTCCTGCCGAAAATTCTCCAACTCCCGCTCGGTCAGTCGCCCTTCGAGGAATGCCCGTGCATACATCCCCGGGCTGGCATGACCTTGGAAATAGATGATGTCCCCGGGGTGCGACTCAGTGCGGCCACGGAAGAAATGGTTGAAACCGATTTCGTACAGCGTCGCCGCGCTGGCAAAAGTCGCAATGTGCCCGCCGACGTTTGTCGTCTTGTTGGCACGCACCACCATCGCCAGGGCATTCCACCGCACGAAGCTCTTGATCTTCCGCTCGATAAAACGGTCGCCGGGGAAGGGAGCTTCTTCTTCGACGGGGATGGTGTTGACGTAAGGTGTGGTGATAGCAGCAGGAATGGGGACGTCTTCGCGGCGGGCTTTGTCGATCAGGGCATCGAGGAGGAATCGCACTCGTGCCGGGCCATGATGCCGCAACACCGCCTCCAACGACTCCAGCCACTCGGCCGTCTCCTGGGGATCCAAGTCCCCATCCATCGCCGCCGGCATCCGGGAAATATCGATGTTCACGTTCACGCCATGGCCTCTTGGAAGGGAAGCGCGCGCAAGTTCACCGGTTTTATAGATATTCTGACCAACGAGGCCAAGGCGAGCTACTCAACGGCCGACCGTGACCACGGCCGCCAACCGGAACGACGACCGCCTACCGTGACCACGGCGGCCCACCAGCCACCGTCCTGAACGCGCATCCTGAAGCGAAATGGGGGAAAAAGTCTCCGAAGAGGCGTCAGCGCACCCGCCTCGAACGGCAACACTGACCCCATCCACAATCGGATCGTCGAGGTTGACGGGAGTGACGCACGGGGAGAAGCATTCTAAACCCGGCTTGGGGCGGCACCGGTTGCATCCGAGAGACCGTCGAGCCGAGAGACAGCCCCGCGGTTCATCGGCCATTGCGACGCCGGAGCTGCTCCAATTCCAACCGCAGGCGTTCTAGCTCGGCCTCCGCCAGGCGAGCACGCTCCTCGGCCAAGGCCCGCGCCGCCGCTTCCTGACGGGCACGCTCCGCTTCCTGACGGGCACGCTCCGCTTCCTGACGGGCCAATTCCGCCGCCTGCCGGGCCCGCTCCTCCTCTCGCGCCGCCCGTTCTGCCGGGGTCGGCAGGATCTCGCCGGTCTGCGGGTCGTACAGCCGGAGTTGCTGCCCCTGCTCGACGAGGTGCAGCCCAGTGACGCGGCTCGGGAAGCGACCGCCGACCGGCTTGATCGGCCGAAACCGACCACGCAACCGCCGGAAACCCATCAACCGCGGATCCAAGTACTCGTCCCGCGGGTCGAACAGGAAGTATTCGCGGACTCCGATCTCCCGGTACAGGTTGTACGTCGTCTCCAGGTCCTCGATCCGCGTGGAGATGGACGTCAATTCGATCACGAACTCCGGCGGCTTCCCTTCCTTCCAAATCAGGTAGTTTCGCCGCGGATGCTTCGGCACACCTCGGACCACGAACACGTCCGGCGAGACGTGCTTCTGCCCATTTCCTTCCTCATAAAAAACCAACAAATTGCCACTCACATACACTCGCCGGCGATGGGCGAAATAATGTTGCAGCGTTGCAATCAAATCGAGCATCAAGTCGCGGTGCAAATCCGTTTCCGCCATGGGGCGACCATCTCTCTCCGGATAGTCCTCATCGCGGAGGACCTTCCGCGCTACTTTCGCTTTCATGGAAACGCCCTTCACAATGTTCCGAATTCGACCGACCGACTTGCCCTGCATTCTACGCCGATTCGACGACCATTGCTACTGCATTTCCGCCACCCAAGCAGAGCGAGGCGACACCGCGCTTCGCCCCTCGACGACGCATCGCATGAATCAGCGTAACCAAAACCCGAGCACCCGATGCCCCAATCGGATGCCCCAACGCAATCGCCCCGCCCATGACGTTAAGACGATTTTCGTCGATTTTCAAATCCCGATTACAGGCTAACATTTGCGCTGCGAATGCTTCGTTGATTTCATATAGATCGATCTCTGTATCCCTGAGCTTCGCTTTCTCTAACGCCATCTGAATCGCCGAGACCGGGGCGATAAATATCTCCCGCGGCTTCACACCACTCGTCGCATAACTTACGATACGTGCCATCGGCTTCATGCCGATCTGATCGGCGTAACTCTGCGAAGCGATCACCAGGGCAGCAGCGCCATCACTCAACTGCGAGGCATTGCCCGCCGTGACGGTCCCGTCCGAACGAAACACCGGCTTTAGTTTACCCAACGTTGCCATGCTCGAATCCGCCCGAATGCCCTCATCACGCTCAATCTGCAGGGATTTCCCAACCTCGGAGACCGTAACAGGAACGACTTCTTCCTGAAACTCACCTCTCTCCCAAGCCGCCGCCGCACGTTGATGACTCTGCACCGAAATTCGATCTTGTTCTTCCCGGCTAACCTGATACCGGCAGGCGATATGCTCTGCGGCCTCACCCATAGCCCAATTCTCGAAGGCGCACCAAAGTCCATCATGAATTAAAGCGTCGACCAATCTCTGATCGCCGTATTTGTATCCCGTCCTTGCCCGCAACAGAAGAAAGGGAGCCAAGCTCATACTCTCCATTCCGCCGGCAACGACGACGTTGGCATCGCCGGCACGGATGGCTTGAGCAGCTAACATGACAGCTTTCAACCCGGAGCCACACACCTTGTTCACCGTGTAAGCGGGGATGCTCTCCGGCAAATCAGAATACAAGGCCGCCTGCCGTGCCGGATTCTGCCCCACACCCGCCTGAACCACGTTCCCCATGATGACTTCATCGACCTGATCGCCCCCGAGTCCCGCTCGCCGCAGGGCCTCACGGATAGCGATTGCACCCAAGCGTGGGGCTGGGAGGGAGGATAACCCACCCAAGAATTTTCCAATCGGTGTCCGAACCGCGGATAGGATCACAGCCTCGTGCTTCATCTGCACACCCCCAAAGGACTCTCGAAGGATTGCCTTTCTCCGATCAAAACACAAAATACCGCTATTGTCATCTACCTTGCGCTATTCCTTGGTGCGGCACCGATGGCTCCGGTATTGGAAACAACATCCCTGACCAAAAGATATCGCCGAGGACAATATGCCCTGGTGGATCTCGATCTCTCCGTGGCTCGAGGCGAAATTTTCGGACTGCTCGGTCCCAATGGCTCCGGAAAGTCCACGACCCTACGCTTGCTCCTCGGCTTCATCAAACCGACCCGAGGCCGCGCCTCGGTCACCGGATTCGATTGCTGGCACGACTCGTTGCGAGTCCGCCAACGAGTCGCCTATCTTCCCGGCGAACTCCGCCTCTACGAGAAAATGACCGGGAACGAACTTCTTGCCTTCCTCACACGATTGCGAAACACACGTTGGATCAACGACCCAATCCAGCTCGCCCGGCAGTTTGATGTCGATCTATCACGCCCCCTGTCGCATCTCTCTTCCGGGATGAAAAGAAAAATCGCCCTGCTCACCGTCCTGATACCCAAGGTCGACCTCATCATCCTCGACGAGCCAACGAATACCCTCGACCCGATCATGCGGGATCTGCTGTTGACTCTCCTCCGAACCGCGCGCGACCGAGGGCAAACCATCGTTTTTTCCTCTCATGTGCTGACCGAGGTTGAACAAGTCTGTGACCGCGTGGGCATCCTGAAGGATGGGCGACTCGTCCATCTCCAAGTCATTCAAGAGATGACCGAGCGACGGGTCGACGTTCGCTTCGCCTCGCTCCCCCAAACTTGGCCCGACTTCGTGCCACCGCCTCGATCGCTGACTCACGTATTCAACTATCAAGGTCCCCTACCTCGACTATTAGATTGGTTGGCGCAACAATCCATCCTCGATCTTCGCATTCACTCGAGCGGCTTAGCGCCAATCTATCAGAAATACCACCACGACCTCGCCTGAGCCGATCAACGCTGCGGAGCACATAGGTCCTCAAAGACCAACACCTCCGTCACGCCGCTGCGGCTTCCTTCGATGTGAGCGAATGTGACCCGGATACGATCTGTTTCCACGGCATCAAATTCGATGCGGTGCATCTGACCGCCGATCGGTTTCACTGGAGTATGCACCTCTCTAGTCATCGCCCGCCAACCCGATCCATCATGCGCCTCAACCATTACCTTTTTTGGAGCGCGCACGCCGCCGTGATCATCATAGATTCCCAGTTCAAGGGCAGTTATCTTCCGCCGCGACGGCCATTCAAGCTCGATCCAATCCGATGCGTCGGGCGACCCATAGCTCGTCCATCGGTTTCGCGGATGCGGGCCGAACTGGATGATCCCATCGGTCACGTCTTCAACCCGATCTCCCCGAAACGTAAACGATGCTCGAACCTTCGCCTCGGGAGCGATGTTACCTCGAACTCTCGGCGTTACTGACGCCGACTCATCCGTCGGTCCCCAAGCCTCAATCTCCGTCAGCCCCGTTTTCCCCCCGGCTGCATGCTTGAAAACGAGACGCAAACGTTTCGTCGTCACATCCACCGCCAGGCGATTCGCCCGACGGCCCGTCGGCCGATCCGGCGTCCGCCTTTCGATCGGCAACGCCACCCACTCTCCGTCACAAAGACAGAAAAGGCGCTCCTCTTGCGGCGGCATGATTTCCCCGTTGTCCTCGAGATAATAGAGCACAATCTCCCGAAGTCGGCGCTCGCAACCGAAATCAAGCTCAACCCAATCTTCTTCTCGTTCTGATCCCATGCACGTCCAGCGATTCGGTGGATCACGATGATACCAATAATTGCCATCGACGAGCTTGTACGCAAATGATCTATGACCGGTGTGACTGGTCCGAACCGAGGGAAAATAACGCCCATCATTGTTCACGGCGAAGTTAACCCATCGCTCGGCGCGACTCTTCGGATTGGCTGCTGGCAGTTTGATCTCGACTGGCGCGATTTTGTCACCGTGATAGATGCGCTTACCGTCAGCTAGGACTGTCAGCCCCGGCGGGTGCCCATACCGCATGCCGGTCCGGTCCCAAAGGATCGCCAACTCTCGCCCTCGATAACGAAGATGGTCCAGCGCAACGTACTCCCATGTCTCTGGAAACAGCGGACGAAGTTCCAAAAGGTCGTCATCCCTCGGAACGATTCCCATCAAGCCGGTGATGACCAAGTCCGTGAAACCAGAATGAAAATAATGTTCGCTGTGATTGTAACTGTCATGGCCCTCCCACGAACCTGTATCGGGATCGCACGCCTCCGCAATGTAGGGTCTGTCTCTTATACACATC
>JAOAAM010000711.1 GCA_026418875.1 Gemmataceae bacterium
GCAGCGGGCCGACCACGTTTGATTCGAGCGTCACCCTGTCCAAGCTGGTGCCACGGATCGCCCGCTACCGCGACGCCTTCTACAAGCGGCTGATTGCCAGCGTGGGCGGCGAGCATGGGAAGAAGCTGCGTGAAGAGGCCGCCCGCTTTCAGCAACCCTTCGGGGCGGCTCGGCAACACATCAATCAACGGCTGGCCCGGCAGCGGGCCATCGAGTTGCAAGAAAGCCACCTCGCCCTGCTGTTCGCCGAGATGGGCTACCCCGAAACCAGCCGCCGACATGCCTCGCGCCTCGAATCCGTCGCCATCCGTTTCCAAACCGAAATCCGCTGGCGCCTGACCACGGGGCAATTCGCCGTCGATCAAGGCGACCCCGCACGGGCCTTCCGCCTGCTGACCGAGGCCGAGGATCTGCTGCATCGCGGCATCGACTGCGGCGCGATTGTCGATCCCTGGAACGCCCTGGGATTTCAAGCGCTCTTCCCGTTGTTTACCTCTCGCGAAGACAGTATCCACGACACTCGACTGGATGAACTGGTCGAGACGATGCACCGGATGTTCCACCTGTATGCGTCGATTTTGTCGTCGGCGGCCTCCGCGGGAGACGAGGAACTTCGACGGCAGGTCGGGGAACGGATGCACCGTCTGGCGGCATGGTGGGATCGCCATGCCGTCTACGAAGTCGGCGATCTGCCCCGGGTCAAAGGGGAGGAGCGGGCGGCGGCGGCGGAGCACGTGGCCCGGGCCTTGGCAGGAATCCGTGCCGCACGCCAACCCGGCGACCTGGCGTATTGGCGGCAGCACCGCGACGGGTTCAAGTCCCCAGCTGCCTTTGCCCAAGTGATCGACGCCCTTTTACTCCGCCGGGACTTCCGCGCGGCGATGGGGCTGTTGATGACCTGGCTGAGCGAGGCCGATCATGTCCCCCTCGCCGAGGAGGACGATTCGTTCCACCGCCTCGCCGAACGCTGGCTCGAAGAAGTGCTGCACAGCAGCCTGCCCGAGTCGGAGCGGGCCGCCTTGGCGATCCGTTTCTTTGAATTGCTCGAGGCCAACGCCGACGAACTTTGGGGCGTACCGGCGTGGACGCTGACATCGGCTCGTCCCCCACGGGAGGAGACCTTCGCCTCGGCCTACGAGGAGATGGTGTTCGAGGACTCGACCGACGACGACGAGGGAGCGGTTATCGGCGAGGGGCCTCGGGCTGAGTTTCCCGCCGAGGAAGACTTCCGGCGCCTGGAGGACCGGCTGCGGTTTCTGACGACTGTGGCCCGATTGTGGCAACGGGCCGTCCCTTGGCTCGGCCGCGGCATCGCCGAAGCTGCCCAGCGACAAGAACTCGTCGCGAGTTGGCGTGAGACGGCCCATCGCTGGCAGCCCGACCTCATCGCCTTGCTCGACGAAATCCACGCGTTGACCGTGCCCGAACCGCTCGGCGGGTTCGAGGAGGTGATGGAGTACGATCGGCGGCAGTATCGCCGGGAGCAACTGGCCGAGACCATCATCGAAACCACGCTGGAGTTGGGGCAAGCGGTTCGTTTGATGGGGCCGTTGACCCCCGGCCGATTGCCGGCCTGGCCCCATGATGCCCCCTGGGAAGCGCTCGCCCAACAGTTCGAGGCCGACCTGGCTCGGGGCGACGTACCTGCCATCCGCCGGACGCTCGGCCAACTGATGGACGAATTGCGTCGCCAGCCGTTGCTGTTCGTGCCGATGTCGGCGGGCGGCCACCCTCTCCACATCTTGCAGTGCCGCCGGGCGCAAGCTGCCATCGGCTCGTGGCTCCAGCGCCTGCCCCGCCGCGGCCTCATCCGCGAAACCTTCCACCTGATCCGCCTGGCTCGGACCATGGAGCAGACCTCGCCCCCCCAAGGGCGAAAAGTCTCGGAGTTCGACCACCTGTTTCCCACCGCGTTGCAGGGTGTGCTGGAAGCACTGTTGGATGCGGTCCCCTCCTGGTCCGCGGAAGAGCAGGCCCAGCACGACCTGATCGACCTGCTCCGTCGCATCACCGAGGCATTCCTGAACCTGTGGCTGGAACACAGCCAGACTCTTCGCCTTTCCGTCCTCGAATCGCCGCCCCCCGGTTGGGATTGGGACGAACTCAAGGAGTTCATCCAGCGCTATGGTAGCGACTTGTTCACCCCGCAGTTCCTCTCCTTGGCCAACCTCCGCACGGTGGTCCACCGAGGCTTAGACCATTGGGTCGACGATCAGTCCCGGCGGTCCGAGGCTCCGAAGCTGATCGACGATCTCACCTCGGGAAAATTGCCGCGAAAGCAGATCGTGGCGGCCTTGGAGTATCTTTGCCACGCCCTGATCGAACACCACGAAGAGTACCGCGATTATAACAGCACGACGACGCAATCGGACTACGGCGAGAACCTTTACCTGCTCATCGACTTCCTGCGGCTGAAATGCAAATATGACCGCTACGCATGGCAGTTGCGCCCGCTGATCCTGGCCCACGAGGTGCTCTGCCGGCGGGGGCGGGATACCGCAGCGGAGATGTGGCAGAAGAACATGTCTCGCCTGACCAGCCACCTGGCCGATCAACTTCTCAATGAACTCGATGAACTCGAGCAAAAGCACGGCCTGCGTCTGCGCACCATTCGTGATCGCCTCGAAGAGCGCTTCGTCCGACCGCTGATGATCGACCGGCTGGTGGCGTGCGTCGAACCCGCGATGCGGGAGGCCGCCGACAGTACCTCGTCTCGACCCGGACTGCAACGGCTCGAGCATTGGCTGCTGCCCTTGGCTCAAGAACCGATCGGCATCGGCTTGGACTTGCCGGAATGGCTGGAACGACTGGAGGAGGAAGTGCGTCGCGTGCGGCGGCAGCCGTCGGTCGATCGACCATCCCACCCGCGCGGGTTGGATGAAGGCATCCAAATCTCCATGTCCGAATTGCAACGTCAACTCGACGAATGGGACAAGCCGTTGACGTGACGGACCGCATCAAACGAAAGTGGCCAGCGACGAGCGCGGTCTCCACCGACCGTCGGAACATCTCCGCCGACCCTCGGAGTAGCTCCGCCGGCCCTATCCTTCGCATCACCCTACCAAACCGTCGCTCATCGTCACCTTCCCGTTTTGTCGTCAAGTTCCCGGTCCGTCGAGCAATGTCCAGTCGGCAGGAACGAAGCGGTCCGGCAAAAGCCGCCAAACTCGCACTTCCGGCGGATCCTGCCGCAACGATACAATCAGGTGCACCAAGGCGTCGCCGTAGGCATTCTGCGCCAGGTCCGTCCGACTCGGCACCGGGGGCGAATGAGGATGCGAATGGACGACGGCCACCTCGCGCCAGCCAGACTCACGCATCGCTTGATGCACGGCCAGCAGGCTGCGGACATCGGCTTGATAACGCCGGGTCGGATCGGCGGCGACGTTGAGCAAGGGGAAGTATTGTTCGGCCCAAGCGTTGGCCCCGTCAAAACGACCCGCCAGCAGGCCACAGCATTCGGCCGGAAAATCCTTCCGTGCGTGTCGAATCAACGTCTCGTACACGGCACGCGGAACAATCAGGCGGTAGGGATTGGGCAAAATGTCGAACGCGTCCTAGAATGTCACCGATGGATACCTTAACGGCGGTATTGTAAGGGCAGGATTAGGAAATGAGTCACGACGTCATGGACTTGAACCAGTTGGCCAGCTTCCTCGGCCGGGATGCGCGCGAACTGGGGAAGCTGGCGAACCGTGGTTATTTGCCGGGACGAAAAATCGGCGGCGAATGGCGATTCACCACCGCCGAAATCCAAAGCTGGGTGGAGAACGAACTGCCGCGTTGGAGCGACGAAGAATTGCGTGCGATCGACCGCAACGTCCGTGCTTCCGAATGGGAGCCGGCGATCGCCCCCCTGCTGCCGGTCGAGTGCATCGACTTGGAGTTCAGCGCTCGAACGAAGAATTCCGCCATTCGCGACCTGGTGAAATTAGCTGACCGCTCGAATCGCCTCTGGGACATCGAAGCGATCGTCGAAGCGGTGGAACAACGGGAAGCCCGCGGGGCGACGGCCTGGCCCGGCGGTTTTGCCACGCCGCACCCGCATCGTCGCCTGCCTTACGCCCAAGGCGAGTCGGTGATTGCTTTTGCCCGCAGCCCCGGCGGGTTAGCGTTCGGTGCCGGTCGCGAGGGCTTGACGGACCTTTTCTTCCTGATCTGTTGTGTCGATGATGCCGAGCATCTTCGCGTCTTGTCCCGTTTGTCGCGGATGATGCGTCGGGCCGATTTCGCCGAGTCCCTGAGGGGGGCAGAATCGGCCCGCGAAGTCCTCGAATTGATTCAAAACGCGGAAGAAGATCTGCTCCAAACGCGCTGATTCGATCGCCAATTGACCTCGACCCGCCCGAAACGACAGGGCCGCCGGCGCTCTCTTGACCCGGTTCATCCGACGGCAACCAGCCGCGGCAAGGCTGAGCCTCGCGTCAGATCTTGATTCCGTCGGCCAACAGTGCCTCGCGCAACTTATTCAGGGCCGCGTTCTGCACTTGCCGCACCCGCTCCTTCGATAGACCAAGTGCTCGGCCTACCTGCTCCAGTGTCTCGGTCTCGTGTCCCGCGCCGTTCAGGTGGTAGCGGTGCGTGATGACAAATCGCTCTCGGGGGGTGAGTAACGACTCGCCGTCGCGCAAGTATCGTTCCAGAATGTCGAGCCGCGGGTCGGCCCCATCATCAGCATCGTAATGCGAGCATTCCAAGTGCGGCACGGCATCCAGCGACCGCGACTGGGAGAGCCGATCGTTGGCCTGCCGCTTCGTGATGCGATTCAGCGAACGCATCAGGCAGGTGACGGCGTAAGTGCTGAACCGAATCCCCAGCCAGGGGTTGTACGCGGCCACGATCTTAATAAAGACCACTTGGCACTCGCTGATGAGATCGTCAGCGGCTTGGGGGGTGGCAGCCCACTTCTGCACCGCGCGATAGACCAATTTTCGATTCCCGACGACGATCCGGTTCCGCTCCTCCAAGTAACGCTTCCGCCAACGGGCGACATCCCGAGACCGCGTCGCCAGGCTCCAACGCCAGGCGGCATAATGCATCCGCCGGGCAATCTCCCGAGTCACCTCGTCGGGCATGTGCGAGGCGGACGTGTCAAACTCCACTAGTTGCTGCACATAGCGTCGTTCGGCATCCGCCGCCTCGAAAGACGGATCGTAAATGAATCTCGGCCGGGCTTCCTTCGTGCTGGGTCGGACAGCAGTAGTCATGACGGGTCTCGTAAGGTCACGGGCTCACCTTTCCACACACGCCAACAACCGCAGGACAAAAACGTTCAAAACAACCAAATTTTTACGACCCCCTCGACTGGTGTCAATGAAATTTGAACGTTTTGAACGTTTTTCACGAAAAGAAAACATTCGCTCAGCTGCCAAACTGGTCCAACGAGCGTCCCGCGGCTTGCCCGTACTGGTCGAGTTCCTGATCGCAAGTCACGAATTGAAAATTACTTAGCGAAATTCCAGAACCAGAACCCAGTCGCGAGCCTCGGCTCCGGTTTGCGGCAAACTGCGGACGGTTCGCCCTCGGGCGTTCAAGAGCTGAAGGGCGTCGGTTCAATCAGAATTAGGGATGAACAAGCGATCGGGCGGTGCATAGCGCTGGGCGTCCTGCGGGGGTGGACCGATGTCGCTGAACGAGACGCTCAGAGGGCAGGGGCCGAATCTCCATCGGTCGGGCAAGCAAAAAAGCGACCCGTGGGCCGGGCTGCCTCACGGATCGCTGGCTCGATTTCATTCAGCGTCGGCCAAAATGCCGCGGCGGTTCGGATCAGAAATCCTCGACTTTGCCAAAGAACAGGATCGTATTCGTCGGTTTGTGGAGGATGGCGAAGACGAACGGATGATCGGCGCGGAAGACCGCTGGTTCCCCCGGGGCACTGCGGACGCCCACCACGATTCCCGTCGCCGCTGCGGCTTCGGTTCCCTCCTCGTTCACATCGACGAAGGCCTTGTGGACGGCAGTGGTCACACAGAGTTTCTCGGCACTGAGGTGCATGCCGGTCAAGTCAGCCGTGTCCTCGAAGAAAACGTCCTTCACCCCCATTTCCATCAGGATCGGTTTCAGATCATAATCCGTCTCGACTTTGAATTTCGGCAGCGAGACCAAGACTTGGGGCACATTCCGCAAGTTCGTTGCCGCCTCAGCGAGCAGTTTGGCCGAAATCTGACTTTGCAGCTTCTTCAGGCCGCCACGCTCCCTCGGCAAGAGCACGAGCATCGCCACGTCCTTGCCGACGTAGGGTAACTCCAGCGCTTTCCAAGGCCCCA
>JAOAAM010000585.1 GCA_026418875.1 Gemmataceae bacterium
CGTTATCGTGGAAGAGCATCGAGAGCAACCCGCCGCAGACCGTCCCCATGATGGTCGCGAGAAACGAAAGCGATTCGAGAAGTCCATTCCCTTTGGAGAGCAACTCATCGCGCAAGATCTCGGGCATGGCACCATATTTAGCTGGCACAAAAAAAGTCGAGTGCGTGCCCATCAAGAAGACGGTCGATAGGACGATCCAAACCCCCAGGTCGGGCATGTTCCACTCGCTACCCAGGAAGAAACCGACAAAGGCCAACGCCGTGATCCCGACCTCGACCACTTTCCACAGAACAAGCGAAAACCGTTTGCTGTAGCGATCGGCGTAGTAGCCCGCGAGAGTCGAGAAGATGGCCCACGGAGCGAAGAACAGGATAGGCATCAAGGAGATGGCGGATTGTTCGGTCAGCGTTTTTTTATTGATGGCAAAAAACATCGCGGAGGCGTGAATCGCCTGGTCGTTGAAAGCGGCGAGGAACTGGGCGATGAGCAGTCCGATGAAGGTGCGGTTTCGGAGAGTGGCGGCGCGCTCGAATCCGCCGGGCGCGGCGTCTGCTTTGTTCATGACTCCATCCTGGGTTCCGAGGTCTTTCTGCCTCAGTCATCACCCTTGTTTTACGAATCGGCGGACGGTTATGAGAGATGTCGGGTAACGCCCGGGCCGGTTTCTCAAGCATGAGACTTCGGCACCCGGGACCGCACCCGGCTACGGAACGCTTCTTGCAGCGAGCGGATCCGATCGGCCGCTTCAACGGGAGTCCGGCGGAAATCCGGGTTCGACGTGCTGCTGATTTTCAGGGTCATTCCGAGTTCGGCCGCTAGCGCCATGGCCGATGCGTAACCACGGTGTCGGTGCGGTTTCGGAAGGAGGCGGACGTACTCGCCCCGCTCTCTTACGACCGGCCCTTCGACAAAGGCATCCATCACGCTGTCAAGAACGCCCAACTCGTGAAGAGCTTCCTCGACGCGGCCACGCTCCGAATCCGGCAAGGTCAAGTAACCCACGCTGACTTGAGTCACCCCTAATCGGGCCACAGCCTGAAGCAAAGGCTTTAAGCCCTCGTTGGTGTCGGTCACGCCGGGGAGAAGGGGTTCAATCGCCACGTCCACCGGGATGTTGGCGTGACGAAAAGCTTCGACGGCTGCCAAACGATCTTGCGGGGACGAGCCGAGGGGATCCAACGCAGCTTGAACCCGGGCGTCCATGCATGCGATGAAGACGGTGGCCTTGGCTGTCTGCGGGGACGCCGCCATCAATACCGACGACAATAGAGGTTCGGGCGGGTGATTCGTCCAGACCCAAATGTGTGTGCCCACCTTATTCAAGCTCTCGATCAGCCCGGCGGCCTCGGTGTCCGCAATCACTCTCGATCGCAAGTCGAAAAGGACAACCGTGGGCCGTCGGTCGTCGACACTTCGGATGGAGTTCTCCGGGAGGCCGCTGCCGCTATCGAAGAGTTGGGGGCAGTGGTCGTGGGGGATCACCTGTCGGATCTCTGGATGATGCGAGAAGGGGCCTGGTGCCAAGCGGAAACGACCCATCGCGTCGACGGTCGTGCTTGGGCCGTTTCGAGTCGTTCGCCCCGAACCGTTTGGGCTGTGCCACGTCATGGAGTGTTCCAACGCCCGTAAACACGTCCTAACGTCCACTATAACTGTCACAGGCTAGCTTTTGCTAGTGTCAAGAGCAATGTCGGTAGGAACGCTTCATTCGGAAAAATTAAACCTGCCTCTGGCCGCTCCAACTCTACTTGCGGCCTTCACGGAAGGTTCACTGACCTCAATTGGCGAAAGAGATTTTCTGCAAAAGAGTTAGATCCGAAAAATCAAGTGACTCGGCGGCTTTTTTTCGCCCGAGCATTTCCGCAAATGCTTGACGAGGCGTTGCCTCAGCTGGCAAGTGCAAAGGATTCAGGAAGATTTACCAGCTGGGGCCGCCTCTGGCTTAGGCGGCTTCGGGGGCAGTTTGCCCTCGCTAAGTCGTTGGCGCCAGCGTCGGAGGGCCGCCTCGCGTTGCTGGTCGGCGGCAGGGTTGTACATCGAGGAGCGAGCACCGTCGGGGTCGAGCTGTGCCAAGTGCCAATACGCCAATTCTCGAACCGCCAACTTCGGATCCTCGAGTTGAAGGAAAAGAAATTCGTACGTCTTTTTGTCGTAAATGTCGGCCTCGACGAATGAGTGTATCAGTTGAACGACGACATCTGCTTGGTCCGAAGTGTATCCTTTGTCCGCCCGGAGCATCCGATGCAAGTTGAGGCTGTTTTTTTGATCACGGGCGACCCAATGGCGCAAGGCAGGGATTGCAGCAGCCCGCATCGCTGGTTTGGTGAGATCATCCAGGGCATCGACGACCCGGCCGATCTCGTCGATCGCTTGCAGTCCATAAGCAGAATAAATCTGCGCGAAAGGTTTGTCCTCTTGTTGGGTCAACTCGGTGAGGGCGATTTGCGCGGTGGTTCCTGCGAGCAATCGATTCCGCAAGTTTTCGAGGACAACTTTTAGGTCCGAGGCGGGAGATTTCGTTGGAATTTCTCGGGTCCAATGAGGAAGCGGCTCGGCGATTTTCAACGGCGTTTTGAGCCGGCCTTTGTTGTCCCAACCAATCATCGCTTGTCCCGGAGGCGCTTTCAACTCAATTGGATCTCGATCCGGGATCAAGACGGTACCGCTGCCCTTGCTGACACCGACGAATAGTTGCCGCATCGGCGGATTGGTCGAGCCTTCGTTCGGTTGATAGCGGGTGCCCGGCTCAAGACTGAACAAACCGTCGATCAGGATCTCGGTTTTCTCTGCGAATTCGATGTCCCATACTTCGCCGTGATACCGGACCCGGAGCCGCGCCGATCCGTCCACTTTGTCGTTCGTGACGACGACCCGGCCACGGTCGAGCGTGAAATCGAGGTCGCAACCGGTCGGGGGGCGGTGGAGAGTGACCTGGCTCTCCAGAGCCGAGACGGGCAGGAACTCGAGCAAGTTACCCCACAACATCAGCGTCACGCCCGTATCGAGCCTCACTGAACCTCGGAAGCCCGGCAAGGCCATCAACGGGTCCGACGTGAACACGGCATCTTGAGGTTTCACCGGCATCCAGACATCTTTCGTCGCGGGGCGAACGATCAACATGCCGGTCGGATCGTTCATGGTGCCGACTTCGACCCGCTCGAGCTTTGGCGCTTCAACGGGCAAACGCACCAGAGGCTTCTTCGTCTGTTCGGATTTCGGCGGCATCTCCGACGGCGGCTTCTCTTCCTTCGGTGCTGGCAATGGACGAACGACCTCAGGTTCGGGCTTGGGTGTTGTCTGCGGCTGATCGAAGACTTTCGCTGGCGGCTCGGGTTTCGATGGTTCGACCGGGATCGGGGGCTGTGTATATTGTGCCAATGCCGATCGATGAGGTGGCTGCTGCGGCCAGGAGAGGATCAGTGCCGCGACGAGTCCGCCCAGCAAGATCCCCGCGGCCGACCATGCGACTTTTCGGCGGGTACTGTATCGTCGCTCCACCTCGGCGTCGGTTGGCTCCTTGTTCGGCGAGACCGGTTCGGGCGGACGGCGATAGGGAATCGACTCTCGCCCACGCACCAACCGATACATGCGCTGTCGAGCAGGCGCTGGCACACTCGCCGGTTGACTGAGAATCATCGTCAGGATCTGATGGCACGCGGCCACTTCCGCCAAGTGGACGTCGTCCTCCAGGCATTTTTGCTCCACCTGAGCCAACTCTTCGGCCGGCAAGACGCTGTCCAAGAACTCCGCGACGGTGTTCGGGTCCAGATGCGACTCGCTGCCCAAAGCCGGTGGCGGGGCCAAACTCCGTCGCCGGGTCACCTTGCGGATTCTCTCGATCAATTCGAGCGCGATCGGGCTCTCGGCCACCTTTTGACCAATCAACTTGGCCTCTTCTGGCTCGAGGGTGTCGTCGAGGTAGGCGAGAAGGGTTCGCAAGGTCAGCCGCATCTTGGTCTCTCCGCAAATGCGAACGGCGTCTGACCCAAATAGTGGCTTCGCTGGCCCTTTTTCGTGCAGGAATTTCGACTTTTTCGAGCCGAGGCGAGCTGTTCCGGCACCCGAACCGGACCCCTGCCGCCGGCACCAAGTGGGTCCGGCGATGGGTCAATGGTTCGTAAAGGTTTATGATGCTTTGAGTTATGGCCAACGAAATCGGGGTCGTGCTTCAGGGTTGACGATTTTTTCGCTTGGCCATCCCCCGTGGCTCAAAGCGATGATTGCTTCGGCGGCGGAAGGGGCCATGTCGTCCCTCAATTTCCAATCCACCCCGGCCGTGTGCGCCGTCAGGATCACATTGTCCAGACGAAGCAACGGATTGTCGGGCGACGGCGGCTCTTCCTCGAAGACATCCAACCCTGCCCCGGCAATTCGCCGCTGCTGCAGGGCCTCAGCTAAGTCCTTCTCGCAGACAAGTCCACCGC
>JAOAAM010000619.1 GCA_026418875.1 Gemmataceae bacterium
CTGCTGTACCTCGTGACCTTGATCTGTTTCTTGGCGATTCCCTACAGCGTCATCTTGCCGGTGTTGGTGCGGGAGTTTTTCGCTGCCGATCCCCGCATCAACGGCTTATTTTACTCTTCATCGGGTTTGGGCGCGTTAACGGCCGGACTGTACTTGGCGGCCGGCTCGTTGAGCACGGGTCAGTTGCTAGGGCTGGCCCGTTGGCCCATGCTCGCCGCGGTCGCCCTGGTTGTGTTGTCGAGCATCCCCGCCATCGCGCTGGCGTTGCCCACCGTGTTCGCCCTCGGTTTCTCGGTTGTCATGCTGTTGACCAGTTGCAACATGAGACTGCAAGCGATGGTCGAGGACCGATTCCGTGCCCGCATGATGAGCCTGTACGCGATGCTGTTCCTGGGCGTGACGCCGCTCGGGTCGCTGCTGACGGGCTACCTTGTCGAGACGTGGGGTTTGACCGTCGCGCTGCGAATTCTGGCCGGCGGGCTTCTCGTGGGGATCATGCCGTTTTTGCTGCTCCAAGCGACGACGAATGGAGCTGCCGTCGAGGGGCCGACCGACCCTCGAGCGAACGCCGGCGCGGAATCGGTGGGCTGATTCGCATTGCGGGATTTTGCCGCAAAGCGTAGTGTGGCACAGCCATGACCGACACCGCGTTTTCCCAAGGACCGGACCAGGCCGCCTCCCTGACGGAGATGCTCCGCGGCGACCAGCGTTTGCGCTGGATGCAGGGGCAGCGCGTGAGGGTGGAGGCATATTTGGAGCACTTCCCGCAGTTGCAACAGGATCGGGAAGCGCGACGTGAGTTGATCCTGGGCGAATTGCGGCTGTGCCGGGAGCTGGGTGAACCGATCGACACCGGCGACTTGGAGCGGCGCTTCCCGGACGATGCCGATTGGCTGGCCGCGCAATGGGAGCGGCTCAACCCGACCTCGTCCCGCGAGCCGACCCTGATCGACGAGCCGGACGAAGCCGGTTCCACCGCCTGGCCGAACGTGCCTGGTTACGACATCCTCGACGAGGTGGGCCGCGGCGGCATGGGCGTGGTCTACCGCGCCATCCAACGGAAACTCAACCGAGTCGTTGCCATCAAGGCCCTGCGGCATCGATCCACGGCGAACGTGAGGTCGCGGCAAAGGTTGCGCAAGGAAGCCGAGGCCATCGCCCGCTTGCAGCACCCGTTCATCGTGCAGCTTTACGACATGGTGGAGCACGACGGCGACGTGTTCCTGATCCTCGAATATGTCCGCGGGGCCAGCCTGTCGGCCCGGCTGCGCAAGGAGCGAATTTCCATCCCCGAAGCATCACGACTCGCCACTCAAATCGCCCAGGCCATGCAGCACGCCCACGATCACGGCATCATCCATCGCGATCTCAAACCATCAAACATCCTTTTGACTGTGGACGGCATGCCCAAAATCACCGACTTTGGCCTGGCGAAACGGCTGGATGACGACTTCTCGCATACCCAGTCCGGCACGTTGCTGGGCACGCCGGACTACATGGCTCCGGAACAAGCCGAGGGGAGAATCCGCGACATCGGACCGGCGACCGACATCTACTCCATGGGATGCATCTTGTACGAGATGCTCACGGGGCGGCCGCCCTTCCGCCACGAGTCGATGATTCACCTGCTCGATGCCATCCGCTTTCAAACACCCACCCCCCCTCGCGCGCTTCGGCCCGAAATCCCCGTCGTGCTCGAGGCGATTTGCCTGCGATGTCTGCGGAAGGTGGCGGCGGAGCGTTTCCCGACGGCGGGGCAGCTCGCCACCGAGTTGGAGCGATTCCTGAGCGGCCCATCGAACCCAGCGACCGAGGGGGGATCGCGGATCTTTTCCTGGTTCCGCCGCTGGTGGCGGGGCGAATCGTAAGGCAACAGCCCCGATCACCAGGCACGGGCGAGCCGGGATCGCCGCTTGTGGCTCACGATGTCGGAGCAGCGTAGCGGTGGGTGGGAACGGGCCGACCAGGCCGCAGGCTTTGGCAGCGAAGCCAACGTGAGGTTGCCCCGTGACGGGCCGCCGCCTCGGCCACTTGATCCTCGATGATGGCGCGCAGGATGTCGGGGTCGAGGAGGGCACGGGCATTCACCACCAGGTCGCCACTCGTCACCGCTTCCCCCGAAGGCAACGAGAGTTCGACGGGAGCATCGACGGAGACCACGTTGCCCACGGCGTAGGTTCCCTCGGACAGGCCAATCGCTTTCAGATGGCCGATCTCACCGCGGTTGGCCCGAATTCGGGCCGCGATCGCCGATAAAACTTCGCGGAGCAATTGATCCAACGAAACCGCCGTCGCGCTCTCCCATCGGTACGACGCATTCACCCAGCCCATCTCGGCCTCGCCCTCGGCGTAGACGTCGTAGTCGATGGTGAGAACACGTTGGCCGAACCGGCCGTCGCAATCCAACAATTCGAGCAACGCCGGGAATCCCGTCCCGGTCTTCGCCGAGATCGCCAACGTGGGCACACCGGGGAAACGTTGCTGCAACATGCGCATGAGTTCGTCGACTTCCGCCGGGGACAATTCATCGACTCGATTCAAAGCGATGGCGTCGGCCTCTTCGAGTTGCTTTTCAAAGATGTAGGCCGCCTTCGGGGAGAAGCCGCTCTCGGCGCGGAGGAGGATTTTGCGGCCGTGGCTGGGCTTGAACATCACCACATACGGTGCAACCCGGAAGCGTTGGCCGTACAAATCGGCGAGCGGCCGGATCACCGTGGCCACCAGGTCAGTGCAGCTTCCGACAGGCTCGGCGAGGATCACGTCGGGTCGGGCGTCGGCTTGCAAGTCGGCGATGCGGTCCATCAGATCGTTGAATCGGCAGCAAAAGCACGCACCGGCAACCTCCTCCACGCTCATCCCCTGCTCTCGGAGAGAATACGTATCGACCAAGTCTTGCGACTGATCGTTCGTCACGATGCCGACGTTCAACCCCTGATCGCGGTAGTGTCGAGCCAAACGAGCCAAGGCGGTCGTCTTACCCGCTCCGAGGAATCCGCCAAGCAGGATGAAACGGGGCCGATTCATGCTGTTCTCCGCAACGCCGCAGACGTAGTGTTGAACACCAACACTCACTTGAGGAGACGCACCATGCGGAAGATTCTATGGACCATGTTGATGGGCTGGATTGGAGCGACCGGAGTTCGGGCCGAGGGAGACAAGGCCGGTCCTGGCGACAACCAGCCGCCCGAGGGATTTGTCGCGCTGTTCAACGGCAAGGATTTGACCAATTGGCAAGGGGCCATGGACATCAAGACCCGTGCCATGCTATCGCCGGAAGAGCGGGCCAAAAAGCAGAAAGAACTCGATCGCATCGCTGCCGAGCATTGGAAGGTCGTCGATGGCATCCTGTACTACGACGGCAAAGGAATCAGCCTGGGGACGGTCAAAGATTACGGCGATTTCGAGTTGCTGATCGACTGGAAGATCGAGGAGAAGGGCGACAGCGGGATTTACCTCCGCGGCACGCCGCAAGTGCAAATCTGGGATTCGGACAATACCCCGGGTGCCCGGGGGGAGGACAAAGGCTCAGGCTCCGGCGGGCTTTGGAACAATCCTCCCGGATCCAAGGGCAAGAAACCGCTGAAAAAAGCGGACAAAAAGCCCGGCGAGTGGAACACCTTCCGCATCATCATGAGGGGCGATCGGGTGACGGTGTATTTGAATGGCGAACTGGTCGTCGATGACGCCCCGTTAGCACCTTATGCC
>JAOAAM010000622.1 GCA_026418875.1 Gemmataceae bacterium
GCGTGGACCTAGGCCAGCCGGGACGTTACCGGGTCGAACTCGAATTCGCCTGCGATGACTCGAGCAGCGGCAACCGGCTCCGAATCGAGGCCGACGATCGTCAAATTGAGTTCCGCGTCCCGGGGACGGGCGGGTGGAATCGCTACGTATCGCAGGAGATCGGTGTAATCGAGTTGACTACCGGCCGCGCGATCGTGGTTCGGCCGGTCGCGCCCCTCCGCGGGGCGCTCATCGACTTACGCGAAATGCGTCTCCGTCCCGTCTCACGCTGAAGCGGTCACGGCCGGCTCGGTAGTCTTCGCACTCCGCCGGTTCAGCCGATGCCTCAGCCAGGCGACGATCCCCGGCGAGATCGACAACAGCACGACGATGATGATGACCTTCTCGATGTGCTTCTGAACCTTGAACTCCGGGCCAAAAATCGGTTGCAGCAGCGGATCGAGCAAAGGCGGCAGGAAATATCCCGTCAGGATCATGCTGACGACCCAGCCGATCCCGCCGAAGACGTTGTAAAACACAAACCGCCGATACTCCATCTGCCCGACACCGGCGACCACCGGCGCGAAGGTTCGAAGGATGGGCATGAATCGAGCCAAGACGATCGTTTTACCGCCGTGCCGCTCGTAAAAAGCTTGGGCCGCGAGCAAATGATCACGCCGGAAGAAGAACGACTTTTCCCGGCGAAAGATTTTGGGGCCGGTTCGCCGGCCGATTGCGTAACCCACCGAGTCGCCGATGATGGCCGAAAGGGACAACGTGAGCATCAGCAATGGCACCAGCCACTCGGAACATCCTTGCTCGTGCACCAGGTTGCGGAAGACGATTCCCGTCGTGACCAAAAGTGAATCGCCCGGCAGGAAGAAGCCGATCAGCAACCCCGTCTCCGTGAAAATGATCAGATTGAGCATGACGAACGTCGCAAGCAGGAACTCCGGTCGGCTCAGAGTTTCCATGAGCGCCTGGGTGTTGAACAACACCGACGCGAGCTGCACCAACTGATCGAAGAATTCACCCATGCGCTGCCCTGCCGAAAATTCACGGCCCTTTGTTTGAGCATACTGCAATCGGGTAGAGAACCAAGTCGAGTCTAATCGCCCAGCCTCTCGAAAATCATGAACAGAAGCCCCTGCCGCGATTCAAAAGCCTTCGGTCGCTCAGGGAGCAAGGTCGCGCAAATCCGCAGCGTATTCCGCTGTATCTCGTAAATGCCCCGGAACGTTTGCCCCTTGTGATCGCCATAATGCGGCGTCAACGCGATGTGCTTGGGTTGTTGGGTCGGATCGACAGTAAATTCCGTCGTATTCCTTTGGCCGTCCATCTCCACGATGATCGTTCGGCCTCGGATGATGAGGGTGAATCGACGAAGCTCCTCCTCCGGCTCCGCTTGCCCATTCTCCTCCAAACGGGTGACGCGCCAGCGGCCTTGGAATCGCTCATACTCACGTTGCAATTCATCGCTCAGCACCGGACCCGTTGCGAGGCACCCGAAAATCGCCGCCCACACCAGCCGCATCGTTGATCCCTCCTTGGTTATCCCGACTCCTCTGCATGGAGCGGCCGCGAGTATAACGGAAAAGCTCGACAACGCGGAACCTCAATTCGCGGCTTTGACCCCGACGGCTGATGACTCGCCGCCACCCGGCTCGCTGGGGCCTGGCCCGTCGAAGCTGCGTCCGCGGCGCATCGGACGACGGAAATTCGACCCGCGGATGGCATAACCCTGTGCATCCGCCGACCCTCCCTGCCCGGCCTTGACTTCAGCCGGAAGCATCCAACACTTCCCGATGGTCATGCAGTCACCGTCCTCGGGACGACGGCGATCGGGAGGGCGTCGCGAGATCCGCATACCGCAACCCCGGCTGCGTGCCGGGGCCGCGATCGACCGGTGCTGAACCGACGGAAATGATGGAAATGATGGAAATGATGGAAATGATGGAAAAACTCGAAAATGTCGCCGGTCCCCCGGAAGGTGGGATGATGATGCCGCCAGGAACGGGACGATTCCAGTCGCTTTATCCTCTTAAGCGGGCCTCGCGGTGCTTGACGCCGGGGGGCACAAACATTACGCTGTTCGGTCAAGATGGGAAAAGCTGCGGAGGAGAG
>JAOAAM010000710.1 GCA_026418875.1 Gemmataceae bacterium
GTCGATGGGGACGAATTGCCCATCCGCCGATCGCGTGGCGATGCCCCCTGTCCCCTGCCCTTGCCTTTTTCCTGTCCGGAGCCCATCCTGGCCTGCGGCGGACAACTGAAGGCGGTTTTCGCCCTGGGTCGGCAGAGGCAAGCCATTCTCAGCCACCACCTCGGCGATTTGGACCATCTCGCCGCCTGGGAAGCGTACCAGCGCGATGTTCGACTCTACCGGGAGTTGTTCCGGTTTCGCCCTGCGGTCTTGGTTCACGACCTGCACCCGGACTACGCCACAACCCGTTGGGCCGAGCAACAAGCCCGACAACAAGGGCTGCGGTGCTTCGCCGTGCAGCACCATCACGCGCATCTGGCCAGTTGCCTGGCGGAGCACGGATCGACCGGACCGGCCATCGGCGTGACATTCGACGGCACCGGCTTCGGAACCGATGGCGCGATCTGGGGCGGGGAGTTCCTCGTCGGCGACTACTGCCGTTTCCACCGAGCCGCCCACCTGCGTTACGTCCCGATGCCCGGCGGCGAACAAGCCATCCGCGAACCGTGGCGCATGGCGCTGGCCCACTTGCGCGATGCCCAAGTTTCTCTTCCGACTTGGGAGCAAGCCCTGGACGATGCCGCCGTGGCCGGGGTCGAGCGATTGCTGCAACGCCGGGTCGCCTCCCCGCTCACTTCGAGCATGGGGCGGCTCTTTGATGCCGTGGCCTCGCTGCTGGGGTTGGCACACCAGGCCGCCCACGAGGGACAGGCTGCCATGCACTTGGAATGGCTCGCCGAACGCTCCGTCGAACTCGGGGAATATCCGTTCGACTTCGTCTTGAAAAATGGCATCCTCGAGATCGACCCCCGCCCAGTCATCGCGGCAGTGGCGAGAGACATACAACAGAATGTGGAGGCCGCGATCATCGCCCGCCGCTTCCACAACGGCATCGCGGAGATGATCGCGCAAGTGTGTTGCCGCCTCCGCAAGATCACGGGGATCGACCTTGTCGTCCTGAGTGGCGGCGTCTTCCTCAACGCCCTGTTGACTTGCCGAAGCGTCGCCCGGTTACGGCAGCGGGGCTTCCGCGTTTACCGGCATCGGCGCGTTCCGCCCGGTGATGGCGGCTTGAGCCTTGGTCAACTCGCCGTCGCAGCCGCTTGCCTCGCAGGAGATTCCGCATGTGCCTCGGCGTGCCCGGAAAGATCGTCGAAACCTACCGCGAACACGACCTGTTGATGGCGAAAGTCGATTTCAACGGGGTGATTCGACGCGTCTGCCTCGAACACGTCCCCGAGGCCGCTCCCGGCGACTACGTCCTGGTCCATGTCGGCTTCGCGCTCTCCCGCCTGGACGAGGCCGAGGCCCGACAGGTGTTCGATTTCCTCGAGCGCTCCCAGCAGCTTGATGAGCTACGGGAGATCACGCCGTGAAATTCGTCGACGAGTACCGCGACCCCGATGCCGCCCGGAAGCTGGCCGACGCCATCCGACAGGTCGCGACCCGACCGTGGACCATCATGGAAGTCTGCGGCGGCCAGACGCATGGCATCATTCGCTACGGCGTCGACGAGTGGCTGCCCCAGTCGGTGGAACTGGTGCACGGTCCGGGTTGCCCCGTCTGCGTCACGCCGCTAGAGACCCTCGACCGCGCCCACGCCATCGCCCAGCGGCCCGACGTGATCTTCTGCTCGTTCGGCGACATGCTCCGGGTTCCCGGCTCGCACACCGACCTGCTGCGACTCAAAGCCAGCGGCAGCGACGTGAGGATCGTCTACTCACCCCTCGATGCCGTGAACCTTGCCGCGGCCAACCCCGGAAAACAAGTCGTGTTTTTCGCCATCGGTTTCGAGACCACGGCCCCGGCAAATGCGATGGCGGTGGTTCAAGCCCGGCGGCGAAATTTGGCCAACTTCTCCGTCCTCGTCTCCCATGTCCGTGTCCCGCCCGCGATGCGGGCCATCCTCGACGATCCCGAAAATCGGGTGCAGGGCTTCCTCGGCCCGGGGCACGTCTGCACGGTCATGGGCGTCGCCGAATTTGACACCTTGGTACGGGAATTCCGCGTACCCATCGTCATCACCGGCTTCGAGCCAGTGGATTTACTCGAAGGTGTCTACCGAACGATCGTGCAACTTGAGTTGGGACGGGCGGAGGTGGAAATTCAGTATGCCCGTTCGGTTCGGCCCGAGGGGAACCCCGCCGCACGCCGGTGGATCGACGAAGTCTTCGAAATCGCCGACCAGACGTGGCGTGGCGTGGGCCGAATCCCGCAGAGCGGCTACCGCCTCCGCGACGCTTACCGTGACTTCGATGCCGCGATCCGCTTTGACGTGGACAGCATCGCTGCGGTCGAATCCACCGTCTGCCTGAGCGGCGAGATCTTGCGCGGTCGGAAAAAACCGAGCGATTGTCCCGCATTCGGTCGGGAATGCACGCCGCAGACGCCCCTCGGGGCCACCATGGTCTCCTCGGAAGGAGCGTGTGCCGCATATTACGCCCACGGCCGACATCTCCCCCTCGCTCC
>JAOAAM010000751.1 GCA_026418875.1 Gemmataceae bacterium
GTACTACACGCTGATGTTGGGCACCCCGATGCCGGTGATGCAAGCTGCTCCCGTGCCAGCCGCTGCGACCACATTTGCAACCACGCCCTCAACAACCACGGCCTCAACAACCACGCCCTCAACAACCACGCCCTCAACAACGACACCGCCACCAACGCCGCCCTCAACGACGAATTCGACGCCAGCGACGCCGGCGAATCCCAATCCCAACTCGGCACCGACCTTGGTCTTGGGAATGGATCAAGCCAGAACTCCGCCGGCAACATCGACCACAACGTCTCCGTCATCGGCCGGACTTCGCGACTGGGTGGTTGTGGCGGCCGATCGGGGCAGCGCCCCCTGGGTGTCGATGGTGGATGCGGCCAACGGGCGAGTGCAGCGACAATTCCTGGCGTATGACCGCCACTTCCGTGGCGGAGTCCGCGTCGCCGTGGCCGATGTCACCGGCGATGGCGTTGCGGACGTCATCACGGCACCCGGACCGGGAATGGCGTCGTGGATCAAGGTGTTCGACGGAGCCAATGGACGGGAAATTCGCACCTTTCTCGGCTTCCACCCGCTTTGGACCAACGGCGTCTACGTTGCCGCAGGCGATGTCACGGGTGATGGATTTGCCGACATCGTCCTCAGTTCCGATGCCCCGAGCGCTGGATTGGTACGGGTTCTCGACGGCCGTACGCTCGGCTCGGTTGGGACTTTCTACGCCTACGGCGGGACTCGCTGGGGTAGCCGCGTCTGGGTCAGCGACATGAATGGCGACGGTCGCGCTGACATTGTCACGGCCCCGGTGACTCCCGTGGCTGCCGACATCCGTATCTTCGACAGTTTGAGCGGCAAGTTGCTCGGCCAGCTGGCCAGCGGCGTTCCGTCCAGTCGCCTGGCAGTGGGTGATGTGACCGGAGATGGTCGCGGCGAAATCATGATGTCCGATCCGGTGAGCTCCACCGTCCGCGTCGTCGGCATGGATGGTCGTGAAAAAGCTCGCATCCCCTTCGCCACCGCAGTCCCCTCTCGACTCGCCGCCAGAGACCTGAATGGCGACCGCTCAGCGGAAATCATGACCTGGACGCCGACCGCCGGAGGGAGATGGCAAATCCGCGTGATGATGGGATTGGGGATCAACCTAACCGAGATCCCGGCACCCAATCTCGCGGACAGCACCCTCGCTTAAAACGCCGTCAGCGGGGCGAAAGCACTTTCTCGAAGATGATCAAATTGTCGCAGCGGTCCGGATCCCAGCGGATCCCAACGATGTCGTAGTTTAATGCGATCGATAAATGCAACATGGGCCGCTGGTGGTTGTGGCACTCAAACCGGATCGAGTTGTAGTCGTGTTGGGCGGCCCAATCGTGGACGGCATCCATCAGTTGCGAGGCGATCCCCTGCCGGCGGTATTCCGGCAACACCCCGTAAAACCAGGAAAAGAAAACGTCGGGTTTCAGTTCAAAGCCCAATGAGAATCCGACCGGTTTCTCCCGGATCCGAGCGATCATTTGCAGGACGTTGTAGCGTCCTCGGTAGCGACGAAGAAAGGACTCTTCATCGCGTGGCGGCCGAAAAATCTGGTTGTACAACTCGACGATCAGGGGTAATTCGTCCAACCCCACGACGTCGATGGTTGCATCCGCCACCGAATTAACGCTCCGGTCGGTACAACGAATCGATCAGTTCCTGCCAGGTCGGCACATTCCAGTCGGGCAGGGAGATTGGTTCAATCTCCTCTTCGTCGTCCTCCACCTCGCCCTCGTCGTCATCCCCCTCCACGTCGGACGGCTCGCTTTCGGGGGTGACTTCGCCGTTGAGGCTGGCGGATGCGGTTTCTGTTTCTGGAGTTGCCGCGTCGTTGGTCGGTTCGTCGACCGACGCCTCACTCTTGCGACGACGACGACGTCGGCGGCGGCGCTTTTTCTCCGGTGCCGCCGTGTCGTCGCCCGGCTCGTCGGGGACTTCTTCGGGTGCTTCACCGACCTCGACATCGCGCTCAGCCGAATCCGAATCCGCCACGGGGTAGTCACCAAGGCTTTCCTCCGCCGCCGCAGCGATGACCTCCGACGTGGTTTCGGGTGGGTGTGAATCACGGGCCGCCGCAGGCGCGGGCTCCCCTGGCGGAGGAAGCTCGTCGCTGGGGGGAGCCGCCTCGGCTTCGGGAACCGGCACGATCGTCTCGTCTGGGATTAAGCCCAGCTCAACTTGCAGCGCTCGCCAGTTCTGGAGGCGTTCCTGTTCGGACGGATCGAAAGACTTCATGGCCGCGAATCACAGTGGCTCAAGGGCAACACAACGCTCTTCGAGGCCATTATATCGATCGCTCAGGCAGCTGCCATCAGGCCCAAGCGGGTGCTGCGGGCACGGATCTGCCCGTTCGGCCCCCAATGCAATTCGACGACGTCGTCGCCGGACTCTGCCCCAAACGCATCGCGCAAACCTTCGAGCAGTCCCATTCCCTCGGGCAATTCGTCGCGGTAGACGATGAAGGTATCTGCTTTGCGCTCGGCATGGTCCCGGACGAACTCGGTAAGTTCCTCCGCCGGGATCAACGGACCGGGCAACGTGGGGAGCCACTCCGCCAGCATGCGGTCCATCATCTGCTCGAAGAGGGGACGTGCAGGTAAGACGTAGAAAGTTGCCATGTTGGTTCCTCCGGCAAGGCTATCGTCAGACCGCGGGGGGGCGGATTCGGCGAAGCCGACGGGTAGGCTCGTTTTCGTTCGACCGTGACTCGCTCTGAAAGGTGCCATCGTTACGGCTGACAAGACCCCACCGCGGAAATGACTTGGAGACGGCAGGATCTTCGAGTAAGATTCTCGTAACCTGCCGAATTCGTCTCACTTAACTCCGAAGGATGCGTCGACCATGACTCCCCGCCGCTGCATCACGCGCCGTGCTTTCCTCGCCGACACGGGAATGGGGTTGACGGGTATCGCCTTGGGGGCTTTGCTCGCCCGTGAGAAGGCAACCGCCTCGACCGGTGCGGAACGGGGCACGCCGCATTTCGCCCCCCGTGCCAAGCATGTGATCTGGTTGTTCATGTGCGGCGGAGTCAGTCATGTCGAGAGCTTTGACGTCAAGCCGGATTTGAACAAATATCACGGCAAATCCATCGACGAGACGCCCCACAAGGACGTCCTCAACCCTGCCAAGTTGAACGTGGTGGGCGGCAACCCGGCCCATGTCGCGCGGAAAGTCCTCATGGGCCTGAACACCGGATACAAGGCTTACGGCCAATGCGGGCTGGTCGTCGCAGACTGGTGGAAACACGTCGGCCAATGTGCCGACGATCTTGCCGTCGTCCGTGGACTTTGGACCACGGACAACGACCATGGGGCACAACTGCAATTCCACACCGGCCGGCACGTCCGTGAGGGGGCGTTCCCGACTGTCGGCTCCTGGGCGGCTTATGGTCTCGCCTCGCTGAATCAAAACCTGCCCGAGTACGTCGTTCTTGGCACACCCACCGGCGATTGCTGCGGCGGGGAATGGACTTACGGAGCCGCCTACCTCGGCCCGGAGTATGCCGGCGTCCGCTTGAATGTCGACCCGAAAAATCCCCTGCCGTTCGTCTCGCCGCAGCCGTTCGGCATCTCGCCCAAGGAGCAAATCGCGCAATTCGGCTTGCTGGGGCGATTGAATCGACTGGCAGGAATCGAATATCCCGAAGATCCGGCCTTACAAGCTCGGATCAAATCGTACGAGTTGGCATTCGGCATGCAAACCGCCGTCCCCGAAGCTATGCAGTTCGACCGGGAAACCGAGGAAACGAAAACCCTTTACGGGCTGGATCGCGACGTCACCCGACCTTTCGGCCAACTTTGCTTGGCGGCCCGCCGACTCGTGGAACGCGGGGTCCGATTCGTGCAGGTGTTCCACGGTGGCGGTGGCGGTGGCGCTTGGGATGCCCACAGCGGCATCAAGGCCAACCACGGGCAACTTTCCGAACAAGTCGATTGGCCGATCGCCGGGCTGCTTCGTGATCTGAAGCGCCGGGGCTTGCTCGACGAAACCATCGTCGTTTGGGGCACGGAATTCGGCCGATCGCCAGGTGCTCAGGGCGATGGGCGCGACCATCATCCTCAAGGCTTCTGTGCCTGGTTGGCCGGCGGCGGGATCAAAGGCGGCGTGCAGCACGGAGCGACCGACGAAATCGGGTTCCATGCCGTCGAGGGCCGGCATTACGTCACCGACATCCATGCCACCGTCCTGCACCTGCTCGGCCTTGATCCGCGACGGCTCGAGGTACCCGGGCGGCGGCGATTAGAAATCGACTACGGCGAACCAATCCACGAGATCATCGCCTGACCCATCTTGGGCCATCGGTTCGCCCGGCTCAACCAGTTCACCAGGCCAACGGGCCGCTCCGGCCACGGATCGCCCCGACCACGGGCCTGCCTAGTCTTGAGCCGTTTGGCCAACTCACGGCTTGTGGATGGCCTCGTCCAGGTTGAGCAGCACGTTCCCCACCACGGTCCAGGCGGCCAGTTCCTCGGCCCGAGCGCCATCGGGGAGTGGGCCCAGCGGTTGAGTGGCCATCTTCGCCGCCGCAGCGGGGTCCGCGGCATACCTCTGCCTCGCATCCTCGAAGAGCCGGACTAGACGCTCGACTTCAGCATCGCTGGGCGGGCGGGCGAGCACTAATCGGAAACCGAACGTCACCCGGTCCCGGACATCGCCGGAGTGGCTGGCCATGCGGCGAGCGAGTCCTTGGGCGGCCTCGATGTATACTGGGTCGTTCAACGTGACGAGGGCTTGCAGAGGCGTGTTTGTCCGGAGTCGACGAATCTGACACGCCGTCCGCTCCGGAGCGTCGAATGTGGTCATCGAGGGGTATGGGGCGTTGCGGCGAATGCGAGTGTAAATCGCCCGGCGGTAGCGGTCTTCGCCGGTACTCGGCTGCCAGTCCGTGGTGCTGCCAAAGGCAGCGGCCAAACCGAAGTTCGGCTTCGGGGGTTGGACCGGCGGGCCAAAAAGCTTCGGGCTAAGCAGACCGCCCGCCGCCAATGCCTGATCACGGATCATCTCGGCGGAGTGTCGAACCCGTGGGCCTCGGGACAGCAGACGGTTGAAGGGGTCCTTGGCGAGTTTCTCCGGCGTCACCGCGGAACTTTGCTGATACGTCGCCGAACTCACCAATAACCTCAGCATGGCCTTCGTGTCCCAACCCAAGCGAACGTACTCGGTCGCCAACCAATCGAGCAACTCGGGATGCGACGGCAACTCGCCCTGCATACCGAATTCCTCGCTCGTCTCGACGATCCCTACGCCGAACAGTTCCTCCCACAAGCGATTGACGGCCACCCGTGCCGTGAGCGGATTCTCCGGGCTGACCAGCCAACGAGCAAACGTGAGCCGATTCATCGGTTCGCCCGGCGGCGGAGCAGGAAACACCGCGGGCAAACCCGGTTGGACCGCTTCCCCTTTCTCCAAATGATTCCCACGAATGTGGATGTGCGTCTGACGCGGCGGCCCCTCACGCAGAATCGGCGTTGTCGTCGTGATGGCTTGCAGCCGGGATTCCAATTTCTTGATCTCGACTTCCAGTTGGCCCAACTCACTTCGTGAACGTTGCTCCGCCAGCCACCGTTCCTTCAACTTCCCGTCGCGATTGATCCAGACGAACACCCATTCAGGGACGAAGCCTCGCACCAAGCTATGGGCTTTCTCCACCTCCGCCGTGAGTTGCTGGTTGGGTCCGTCGAATCGCTGTCGAAGCTCGCGCAAGCGGGACTCAAGCTCGGCATGTTCCGACTCGAAGCCGAGCCGCGCAACGCGCAGCGTCGGGGCATCGTCCAGGGTGTTGGCGTCCTGCGTGTTGTTCCAGATTGCATAGACTTGGTAGAACTCTTTCTGCGTGATTGGATCGTACTTGTGGTTGTGGCATTGGCAGCAATTGATCGTCGTGCCCATCCACACCTGCATCGTCGTATTCACCCGATCCACGACGGCGGCACTGCGAAACTCCTCGGGGTTGGTCCCACCCTCGGTGTTCACCAGCGTGTTGCGATGAAATCCCGTGGCGATGAGTTGCTCGGTCGTGGGTTGGGGCAGTAGGTCGCCGGCGAGCATCTCGACGGTCATCTGATCGAAGGCCAGATTTCGGTTCAACGCGCCGATGAGCCAATCACGCCAACGCCAGATCGTGCGGTCTGGATCATTGGCATACCCTTGTGAGTCAGCGTACCGCGCGAGATCCAGCCACATCTGCGCCCAGCGTTCTCCGAAGCGCGGAGATGCCAACAGTCGATCGAGTAAACGTTCGTAGGCATCGGGACGCGGATCCTGGACGAAGCGATCCACTTCCTCGACCGTCGGCGGCAAGCCCGTGAGGTCCAGGGTCACACGCCGGATCAACGTATATCGATCCGCGAGCGGATTCAGTTGTAAACCTGCCTGTTGCAACCGCACGACGATGAAACGATCGATGGCGTTGTGAAAGGCGAAATCCCCTGGGGGAAGCGGAGGCAACGGAGGACGAGCGGGAGGGATATACGACCAGTGCTGGGTATATTTCGCACCCTGCTCGATCCAGCGGCGCAAGATTGCGACCTCTGCCTCGCTCAACCGTTTGCCCGTTTTTGGCGGAGGCATTAACGAGTCATCGTCCGCGGTGATTCGACGAATCAACTCGCTGTCGTCGGGGTGCCCGGGCACAATCGCTCGCTGACCGGATTTCAACGGTGCGGTTGCCGTTTCGTGGCGGTCCAGGCGCAAACCGGCTTTGCGGACGTCGTCGTCCGGACCATGGCATTGGAAACAACGTCCCGACAAAATGGGGCGAACATCCCTGGTGAAATCAATGCTTTGTCCCAATGAAAGCGAGGCGCAAAGCCACATCAAGCCCACAGCCAACACGCATCGAAACATCGGGTCTGCCCCTGGATCGAGGAGAAACGTCATCTGGCGGGTTGCCGATATTTTAGCGGGGTTCGGGAAAAGCAAGGGGAAAACTTAAAGCGTGGTGATGACATTCCCGGTTCAAGTCGATCCGTGTCGATTCCGAGCGATCCCAGAGTCGGTTGGGACGGGGGCCGAGTTGGGCCGGGCCGCACTCCCTTGGGTTGGGCCGAACGGGCACCGGGCCGGCGATCTCAGTTCCACGACGGTCGGTCCCGCTCCCGTCTCCAGCGTTCCATTTGCCGCTCCATCATGGCACGACGATCGGCTTGGATACGACGAAGCTGCATAATGGCGTAGCGTCGGGTGGCGAACAGATCCACGCCCGCAAGCAGGATGACCACGGCGAGAATCAAGAGCAGGACGATAACGTAACCGCTGAAGAATCGGCCGAACCGCTGCTGTTCCGGTGTCAGCGGCGGCTTCACTCCATCGACGGCCTGCGCCTCGCGCTCCAATCCGATGGCTTCCGCCCGCGATTGCAGCCCGAGGGCATAAGACCCGGCCAGCATCACCGCCAAGACAATCATAAACCCGCCATTGACGAGTCGCCGCCACGCTTGACGACGAAGGAATCGGCGTTCCTCGGGCATCATTTCGACGGCGGGACTGGTCGCTTGCAAGGTCCGCCAGGCCTTACGGCAGTAATACCAGGCAACCCCGACCAACGCCGCCACCAAGACCGACATGGTGATCCGTTCTGCCATGAGCCGTCTCGCTCATTTGATGGGGACCGCAGAGACGATGTTAGCAGTCCCCCGTCGATTTGCAACCAACCGCCGGCCAGCTCGGGAGGTCTCTCTTGGGGCCGCTCGAACCGGGAGCGAATTTTTTTTAAAGACGGGCAATGACTGCCCAAATGACGCGAACAAATATGTGATATTTGATCTAGCTCAGCAATGACCAAGAATTTCGGGAGGTTCTTCATGGCGAATCCATTCTGCGGCTATGTGTTCATATTGTTGTGTCTCGCCCCAGCCGACGACAAATCATCGTCCTCACCTGCCAAACAATCGAACAAACCCTCGGCGACGAGCGGCAAATCCTCGTCCTTGGCTCAAACGACCCAGAAGGGCAACAAGCCGACCGCCACGGGACAAAAATCGACGCCTGCACCCAACGAAAAAATCGACAACCTATGGACGATGGACCCAGACAAGATGAAGACGCCCAAAGATGGCCTCGTCGGGCGTTTGGGTGGCGAGCCGTTCCGGCCTGACCAAGTTCAGTTTGAGAACCAGGTGCTGACGTTCCGCTCCGGCAAGGAGTTCCTTGCCGATCAGGAGGTCATCATCTTCTTGTTCGCGGATTTGAAAGAGTTGACTGCCAAACCGATGTTGGTCAAGCCGAAGCGCGATTTTGGCGACCTCGCGCCCCACGTCCACGTCCACTCGAAGAGGAAGGCCGGTCAGGCCCCGGACATCGGCGTCTACACTGACAAATACGCCATGAAGCTCGAGCTGAAACCGGAGAAAGACGGGCAGCTTCGCGGCACGATCCACCTCTGCCTGCCCGACGACGCCAAGAGCTTCTTAGCAGGCACGTTCACGGTGACAGGGTCGAAGGAGATGCAGCCGGCGGCGAACCCCGTCGCGAGCGGCACGATTTCTGGCTCCATTCGGATGCCCCTACCGGAAAAACGCACGCTGGTGACTCTCGTGGTGCACGGTGTCGACAGCAAAGGGAAAGGGCTAAGCGGTGGCAGCGTCGGCATCAATGTACGGCGGGGCGAGACCAGCATCGGCAGCTCCGGCGACATTGACTTGAATTTTGCTGGGAACTCGAATCCAACGTACGTTTTCAACGCGAAGGGGTCGGGAACGTATCTTGTGGTTCTCTGCGTCGATCGAATCCCCGTCGCCTGGAAGTGGGTTGAATGGAACGACGGGCAGCCGGCGTCTGCGGACCTTGAGGTCTCGAAGGACGATTTTGGCTCGCTCGAGGTTCGGCTCGGGTCGACGGATCAGAACGAAGTGCGTGTGCTACCCCTGTGGGAGGGCGATCAAGCACCTGCGGGAGTGGGCGACGGCACGGCGATGCTGAAACGCTTTGGCAAGCCGCTCCAAGGCTGGATGGCGACGGTGACGGCAGGCCGGGCATCCGTAAACTTTCCCAAGTTGATGCCAGGGCGCTATCGCGTTTTCGCAGGGCAGCGTTATCAAGACGTGGAAATTCAGCCGGGACGTCCGGCGAAGGTCGAGTTGAAGTGACGAGTTCGAGGGAAACGCCGACCGAGGAACTGACGTTGACAGTCGATGGCCGGCTGCGCCGGGCCAAGGTTGTCGTCCCCGACGGGCGAGGGCCTTGGCCCTTGGTGCTCATGCTGCATGGCGCGGGGGGGCATCCCGAGTGGGCCTTGGACGAGACACGCTGGGACAGATACGGTCGGCGGCACGGTTACTTCGTGCTGGCACCGGAGGCGACCCGCCCCGACCCCCAAAGCCCTGCCCGATTCTACACCAACCCGCCGGTGTGGAACGACGGCTCCGCTTTTCCCCCAGCCCGAAACGTCCGCTCCGTGGACGACGTCAAGTTTCTCGACTCGCTCCTCGACGAGGTGGCCCGACGATGGCGGATCGATGGCCAGCGGATATTTGCAACCGGTTTCTCGAATGGAGCCGGTATGACCTTCCGCATCGGACGGGAGTTGCGGCATCGCTTCGCGGCGATTGCCCCCATTGCGGGTCATCCCCCGGTCGCCGGACCCCGACCACCCTTGCCCACGCTTTTCATGATTGGGACGCAGGATCCGCTGATTCCGGTCGGCGGTGGCACCGTTGCCACACCGTGGGCTGAAGCGGTGGAGCGTCCCCCCGTGATGGAGTCGCTGGCGCGTTGGGCGGAGGGGATGGGACTGCCCCGCGAACCATCCCAAGTGCTCACCGCCGGCCCGATCCGACGCGACATCTGGCCCTCCGGTTGGATGGAGGCTTGGTTCATCGAGGGGTTAGGTCACCATTGGCCGGGAGGAAAGGCGGGCCTGAACCGACGGATCGCCGGCCCCGCATCGAACGTCGTCGATGCGACCCGTGCCCTCGGCGAGTTCTTCGACCGCTTCCGCAGATGATGCTGCGTCCGCCCAACTTCGCTCATCCCGGAAGCCCTTGGAACGTCACAACCCCACGAGGGCTTCATCGACGAAGTGCCCCATCTGTTCCGCGGTGATCGGCTCACGGAATTGGCACCCCATGACATAATCGCCAGTTTGCAAGGCAACACTGTGGGTCACCCGCATGACGACCGGGATCGACACAGCGGCTCGCTTGCTGACCAGGTCACCGCGGAGTTCCGTCCCCGGCGAGAAAGGGCGAGGATACAAGAAGCTGACCCCGCCGATCGAAATGTTCCACACCAGGGCCACCTGATCGGTCTCACCGGCCGGTACTTCGGCCAACCGCAAAATCGTGCCCAAGGCAGGCTGACGTCGTGGGGTTCGGCGACGCTCCACGGGGGAACTGGCATTGCTCATGGGGTCGAATGTTGTTGCTCGAGAGAATTAACGAAGGCTCCAGATCCGTAGCGTCCGATCGGCGCTGCCGCTCCAAAGAGTGCGAAGGTCGGGCGAGAAGCTCAATGCGAGGATCTTGCCTTCGTGACCGGCAAACGCAGCCACCTCCCGACCATCGACCACGCGCCATACTCGGATCGAACCATCCATCGCCCCGGAGGCAAGCAGAGAGCCATCGGGCGAGAACGCCAGGCAGACCACGGGAGCGTCGTGTCCATCGGCCTGCCAGCGGATGCTATGGTCGGGGACATCCCAGAGTCGAATGCGATGGTCACGACCGGGTTGTAGGGTGCCGGCGGTCAACACACCGCCGCCTGCCGTTGCCGCAACCAAGCCCGACGGGTCGAAGGCCGCGGCGAGAACCGCCTCCTCGTGCCCGGTCAGCGGCTTGGGAACCGATGGACGACCGCGATCGGGTGGTTCGAGCAGGAACAGTTTGCCATTCACCCCGCCGATCAAACCCTTGCCGTCGGCAGAGTAGGCGGCCACCCGCAGTGCATCGGCAGGCATCTGAGCGCCGACCAGCCGCGCTGTCAGGATCGGTTGTCCAATCGGAGCGAACGTGTCCAGATTCAGCTTTACCACACCCCCGGCCAGCAGCATTAAGCCCCGACGAGCATCCGGCGAGATGGCGACATCGAGGACGTCGGAGGCCTGCTTTGTCGATTGATGCTTCGCCTTCCCTTGCACCAAATCCCAGAGGATCACGACCTCGTCCGCGGCATGGCTCACCGCGACTTTGCCATCCTTCGAGATGGCGATGCCCATGACTCGGTCACGATGCCCGGTCAAATTGCCGATGACTTCCCCCCGTTCCAAGCTGTAGACTTGGATGGCATTTCGGTCCCCCGCCGGTTCGTGGCCAGGTTGCCCTGGCGGGGGAATCAGACCGCCCGTTCCGGGTTGCGCCGGGGGGCCGGGTGGGCTGAACCGCGGCGGTGGTGTTCCTCCGCCACGCGGTGTGCTGGCCGGTGCTCCGCCGACCAACATGAAGGAGAGGTCGGGAGCGAAGGCCATGGCGAGGGGGTCGATGGCCGGCTTCAACTCCGGTTCGATCACCCGCAAGCAGGCACTCGCCTCAGCCCGGACCTGAAAGGCAGACTTCACCGCCGATCGCCCTGGTTCGGCATCATAGGTCGCCGACACGTCGATCGTTGTTGTCGCCACGCCGGGGAGAGACATCGCCAATACGGTGAAGGCCACCTCGGTCTGTTCGTTGGGGACTTGCTGCGCCGCCTTGGGTGAAACTCGAAATTCGGGTGGTGCCGACAAACTGACGCTGATGGGACCGGTGTAGCCCTTTCGATCCAACTTCACCCGGACTTTTTGTGGCTGTCCCACGGCGAGGACGAACTGCTCTGGCTCCAAGGCCAAATCAAAGCTTCCTCCCCCCGGAGGTCGGGCGGGGCCTGGATTCCCCGGACCTGCGAAGGGTGGCACGCTGCCTTGGGGCAGTCCGCTTCCCGGGGGGCGTACCCCTTGCGGCAACGGCATCATCCCGCCCATAAGTGGACCAGCCTGCCCGGGGGGACCGCCTGGTGCCGTCATGTGGGGCGTCTGGCTTGCGTTGGGATCCGCGTTGGGACCAGCAAACGGTGGGCGCGTGTTCGTGCCATGCGCGGGCCGAGCCGTCGGGTCGGGGACGTTGGGCGGGGGCGTCGAGCCGGCCGCCGCGACTCGATCGTTATGCTCTTGCGAACGAGGCCAGAAAAGGACAGCAGCGACGACTCCCA
>JAOAAM010000816.1 GCA_026418875.1 Gemmataceae bacterium
GACTCGATCAACACGCCGCAACGGCTCGGGTCTGCGGCACGGTAGCACAGGGCGAGGAAGTGGCCCGGGGTGGGCAGGTAGGCTTGGTCCATCGGCTCGTTCGGCTTCATTTCCCCCAGCAGGCGGATGTTCGGGTCGTAGGCGAGGAGGGCGTTCACGGCGTCGAGGATACGCTGGACGGCGAGGATGGGATCCTTGGCCTCGCGGATGTAGGTCCCTTCGCGTGCCAGCCACAACACGATGTCTCGGGTGCCAAGCATGTTGGCGATGTCGATGGCTCGTTTCGAGCGATCCAAGGCATAACGGCGATCGGCTTCGGAGTTGGCGGTGTAGGCTCCGTCGGCCGTCTGCGGATGCTCCCACAGCCGCGGGGCAATGAACTCGGCAAAAAGCCCCTCGTCGTCGAGCATTTTCTTGAAATCGGCCACGCCACGCCGCATCTGTTCCAGCGACCAATCGGCGGGGACGACATCGTCATCGTGCAGTTGCACGCCGTCGAACCCCAGCTTCTTGTACTCCCGCAGCTTTTGGGCCACGCTGAGTTCTGGCCGGATCGGCGGACCGAAGGGGTCGGCCCCCGTGCTGATATTCCAGGGGCCGAAGGTGAAGCGGTAGTTCGTGCTCATGGTGCTTATCGTCCGGAAAGGAAAGCCCGATGATTCGATCCGTGGTGGAATGTCAAACGTGCGGGTTCTCCTGGACCCGCCCCCTGATGCGTTCGATATACGAACGGCAAGCGATGGAATCACGCCCTTGCCCCATGTGCGGGGCGCAAACCTTGGCGTGCCGTAAGGTCACCACGGTCAAGAAGAGGCCCCCCGACGAGCGGGACGATTCCGCCGAGCGCGTGGGTTGAGGGTGGGTTTTTCGTTGAACTTCGTCGGCGCGCCGTTAGGATAAGCAAGCAAAGCCACTGTCCACGATCCACGGGGTACGGCGATGCGCGAATCGGCCTACGAAGCTCGACCTTCACGGCGTGAATTCCTCCGGGCGTCCGCAGGGATGGTCGGATCCCTGGCCGCCTTGGGGCGGCCGATCAGCGCGAACCCCGCCTCGGCTCGATCCCGCCGTTGCATTACCCTCTTCCTCACGGGCGGCCCCAGCCAACTGGAAACGTTCGATCCCAAACCGGATGCCCCGACATCGGTGTGAGGTCCTTTGGGAGTCACCCAGAGCCGGATCCCCGGTGTCTACTTGAGTGAGTCGTTGCCACGTACCGCCGCCCTGATGGATCGACTGGCACTGATCCGGACTTTGCATCACGACGCAGCACCGATTCACGAAACCGGCCAACGTCTTTTGCAGACGGGTCGTCTCGGATCCCATGATTGGGAACCGCCGCATTTCGCTGCGGTCTGGAACTATCTGCACGCTGGCGCACAGCCCGCCGCTTGGGCGCTGATTCCTGGCCCCCTTGCCGACACCGGAGTCTCTTACGGGCATGGACAGTCCGCGGGGCACCTTGGTGCCGCTTACGAACCCCGCACGGCACATCAGATGCTCGCCGATCCTCGTTTCCGTTCCGCCTTCGACTTGGAGCGTGAATCAACGTCGCTCCGCGAACGTTTCGGGCGGCATCCCTTCGGCGAGGCGTGCTGCCTGGCCCGGCGGCTCGTCGAGCATGGCGCTCGATTCGTCACCGTCAACATGTTCGACACCGTCTTCGACACGATCACCTGGGACTGCCATGCCGACGGCGGCTCGTTGGCTTCCACTTTGCTGGATTATCGAACCACGCTGTGCCCCATGTTCGATCAGGCGTTCGCGACGCTGATCGACGACCTGGACCAACGGGGACTGCTGGAAAGCACACTCGTCCTGGCGATGGGGGAATTTGGGCGCACGCCGCGGATCAACCCACGGGGTGGTCGGGACCATTGGCCGGGTTGCTGGTCGGTCATCGCAGCGGGGGGCGGTATCCGAGCGGGGCAAGTGATCGGCCGATCCGACCGTTGGGCGGCGGAGCCGGCGGATCGCCCTGTCTCGCCGGCGGAACTCGTCGCCACGGTATTCACGTTGCTCGGGCTGGATCCTCGACAATCGATTACTGGACCGAACGGCCAACCGATGCCCCTCGCCGATGCTGAGCCGATCCGCGAATTGATCGGTTGACCTGTTGATTTGAACCACCACACGACGCTGGCCCTGGTCGGGTCCGGTTCATGCCCCGCGGCGGTCCATGACTTCGCCGACTCGGTATGAAGTTCGGCCCGTCGTGATGTTGCCTCGCGGGATGGGCCTGACCGAAATCTTGGACCTCGATCGAGATCGACCATGTTCCGTCTCAGCCTCCGCTTGTCATCGGCCGTTCGAGTCATGGTGCCGTGTGCAATCGCCTTGTCGTGGGAGTTATGGGTTTTCCCAGCCCCAACCAAGGCGAGCGATCCCCTGCCAGGCACCGGTCGACTCACTTCGACCGACGATCTGGCGGCCAAGATGGTCGAGGGTATCGATCGCTACCTGACTCGATTGAACGAGCAAGCTCGTGGTGCGGGTAGCGAGCTGTGGAGATGCGATCATTCTTCGGTGGAGGCTTATCGCCGATCGATCGAACCGAACCGGGATCGGCTTCGGCGGATTCTCGGGATCGTTGACCCTCGTGTGTCGCCGGTGGTGATGGAGTACGTGGGGCGTAATGGGCCAGCGTCCGTCGTCGGAACCGCGGAGCGATTCGTCGTTCATCGGGTGCGTTGGCGTGTCTTGGACGGGGTGGATGGTGAAGGGCTGTTGCTGGAGCCGACTGGGCCGGTCAAGGCGCAGGTGGTGGCAATCCCCGACGCAGATCAAAGCCCGGAACAGATCGTCGGCCTGTCGCCCGGAGTGCCCGCCGAATCACAATTTGCCAAACGGCTGGCTGACTCTGGCTGCCGTGTGCTGGTGCCCGTTCTCATCAACCGCCGCCCCACCGAGCCACCCAGCCCCTTGGTGCCACGGCAGACGAACATCCCGCATCGGGAGTTCGTTTGGCGCATGGCTTACGAAATGGGCCGACACATTATTGGCTTGGAAGTGCAAAAAGTCCTCGCCGCGATCGACTGGTTCACCATGCCCGAACGCCCCGGACCGATCGGCGTGTTCGGTTACGGCGAAGGGGGGGTTTTGGCGCTCTACGCCGGAGCCGTTGATCCGCGAATCCACTCCACGGTGGTCAGCGGCGTCCCATTCGATTCTCGACATCGAATGTGGGAGGAGCCAATCGACCGCTCGATTTGGGCAGCATTGCCTGAATTTCGTGACGATCACCTGATCCAGATGTTCGGCGACGGACGAACTCTGATCTTTGAACACTCCCATCCACCCCAATTTGAGTTAGCCAATCCACCAGGATACCGACAACAAGCCGCCCCCGGTCGTCTGTTTCTCACGGACGAGGCGTCACGACAAATTGCGCGTGCCACCGAACTTCGCTCCGTCGTGACGCAGCAGCGCGAAGTGGCTCACGGCCATCTCCTGATCCTTGCGACACCGGAGGGAAAATTCGGCCACGCAGAGACCGTGAAGAAGTTCGCCACGAGCCTGAACCTCGGCGAACTGCCCTCCGCCGGCCCAGACTGCGAGCGAAAAGCACCGTTGGACGACGACACGGAACGGCACCGACGACAATTCCGTCAATTGGTCGACTACATCCAGCGTCTGTGGCGGCGAAGCGATGCCACGCGCCGACAGTTTTTTGCGCAGGCCGACTTTTCCAGTCCTGAGGCGTGGCAAAAATCGGCTGCGTACTACCGCGACTACTTCTGGCGGGAAGTGATCGGCAAATTGTCCGAGCCGACTTTGCCCATGAATCCTCGGAGCCGGCGGCTGTACGACGAACCAAAATGGACCGGGTACGAGGTAGTGCTCGACGTTTACGACGACGTCTTCGCCTTCGGGCATTTTCTTCTGCCGAAGGACATTCGATCGGGAGAGAGACGGCCCGTGGTCGTGTGCCAGCATGGCCTGGAGGGGCGGCCCGACGACCTCACCGACCCACGGCGCAAGAATGTCTACCATCAACTCGGCGCCCGTCTGGCCGACATGGGCTACATCGTCTTTGCTCCGCAAAATCCGTACATCGGCTGGGAAAAATTTCGCATCCTCCGCCGCAAAAGCGACCCGCTTCAACTTTCGCTCTTCTCATTCATCGTGCGACAGCACGAGCGGATCCTGAATTGGCTCAGCGGGCTGCCGCAAGTCGATCCGCAGAGGATCGGCTTTTACGGGTTGTCGTATGGCGGCAAGACGGCGATGCGCGTCCCGGCGATCTTGGAGCGATACGCCCTGTCCATCTGCTCTGCCGATTTCAACGAGTGGATCGGGAAAAACGTCACCATCGATCTACCGCTCAGCTACATGTACACGATCGAGTACGACATGTACGAGTTCAACCTGGGAAACACGTTCAACTACGCGGAAATGGCATACCTGATCGCACCGCGGCCGTTCATGGTCGAGCGCGGCCACGATGACGGGGTCGGTATCGACGAGATGGTCGCTGCCGAGTACGCCAAGGTCCGCTACCTCTATGCCAACCGCCTGCGGATACCGGAGCGAACGGCGATTGAATTCTTCCCCGGCGGTCACGAGATTCGTCTGGAGGGGACGGCCGAATTCCTGCGTCGGCACCTGAACTGGCCGAAATGAGCCTCTAAGTTCACACCGCGACTCGACGATTGTAAACGAACCACTCGAGCAGGACGGCAACGAGGGCGATCAAGATCAGCCACTTCCAGATTTCACGCGGTTGCCGCCGGACGCTCTCGCCGGCAACCTCGTGATCGCCAACCTTCAGCGATTCACGCGGGTGAATCATGCTCTCGTCCTCGTCGAGCAGGTTGACGGCGAGGGTGCGGCTCGGATTCGTGCCGGCGATTCGGTAGAGTCCCAGTTTTTCCAGGTTGGCCACCTCAACCTCCGGCCGGTTGGGCGACCGTTCGACGACGCTTCGCCGATTCTCGGGGTCGGTTACCTCCACTTGCTTGGTGGAGGGGTCGACCCGCCAACGCCAGATCGATCCAGGCCGAAGCACCTCCTCCGTGTTGCTGTCACGCACGCCGCCGTACTCGAAAACCACGTTCCGCCAAAACATGGGGAAACTTGGTTGCAGCGGCCAGTTCGTGTTCCACTCGTCGGCTTGAGTCAACAACGGGAAGGTTTGCACCACGTCGGTGAAGGGACCTCGCGTCAGGGTGAACAGCAAGACAGTCTCGTCTGGGCCTTCGAGCAGTCGAGCCGTGCGTGGGGGCATCTCGGCGACGCGGAATGTCTCGCCCACGCCGATCTCGTGCAACCCGCCGAGGTAACGCAGCAGGGGGTGCGCGGACGACCAGGCTTTCACGAACACATTCCGCCTTGGCTCAAGTTCTTTGCCGCCGAGCGTGGGGGGAGCCACACCGATGAAAAAAGTATTGGCCTGTGGCATATCGTCGGCTTTTTCGGGCGCGATCCGGTCGAAAATCACGAGATCGAAAGCTCCTTGCCTGCCCGGCTCGACGAAGCGGCGACCTCGAGTTGCGGCGTCTTGCCAATCCGCTGCCGACAGGTAGTCCACCTCGGCAATCGATCGCGTCGAGTCATCATCGAAAAACGCCCGGAGGATGCGGTTCTCCGCTCCTACGATCAGGATGCAAGCCTTGCGAACGATGCCGACGACCAGCCACGCCTCGTTGTCCGCAGCGAGATCGTCGTCGGCACCAGCGGCGAGCAGGTGAAACACTGCCTCCCGATCCTCGTCCACGTCGCCGACCTCGAACGTGACGCTTCGCTCTCCGGGAATCCACTCGCCGTTTTCACGACGCCGAGCCGCCGGGATCGTGACTGGCTCACGAAACTGCTTGTGCAGACGACCATCAACCCGGCAGACGAGTTCGACATTCCGCGACGCTGGCTGTTCGGCGATGTTCACCAGCCGGGCAAAAACTCGAACCACGGAGCGATCCGAGTCGTCGCGCAGGGCATTGAATACGACGACTCCGACGTTTCGTGAACGAGCATCACCCGATCCGATCGGATGGTAACGCAGGTCGAGGTTGCCGAGGATGAAGTCCGACGGTTCGGGAAACCTTCCGTCGGAATACAGGTGCACGGTCGCTTGGATTCCCTCCACCGGAGCGTAGACTCGGACTTGGCCCGGCTGCACGTCCTCCGGCTTGACCGCTTCGTTCTCGGCGGAGACGCGCTGGTTGGCGAGGCTGTCGGCCAAAGCCAGGGCCTCGTCGATCCGCGTTCGGCGCTGGGTCGGCTCGATCTCACGCACTCGCTGTCGCAACAGCGATTTGTTACTCGTGTACGATTGCCGAATCTCGGCCGCCGAATTGAAGACGATGAGCATACCGACGGCGTCGTCGGGGGCGGCATCGATTTCGCGCAGGGCAGCCTCCTTCGCTGCCTCCAGCCGTGTTCCCGGCATGCCCGAATCGCGGGCCGACATGCTGGCGGAATTGTCGATCATCAGGATGTAGTACCGGCCCGTGCCGACGACCCCGTGCAACCGCAAGCCCAGGATGCCGAAAATCAATGCGATCAAGACCAAGAGTTGCAACAGAAGCAACACATTGTTCCGCAGCCAGCGGAAGAGGCGGTTCACCCGCAGGTCTTCCATGCTTTTGTGCCAGAGGTAAGTGCTGGAAATTGTCCGTGGCTGGCGGCGCAATTTGAGGAAATAGAGGAGGATTAGCAGCACGGGAGCGGCCAAGAGTGCCCAGCCCGTCCAAGCGGCGAGGGGAAAGTGAAAACTGATTCCGAGCCGACGCTCCAACCATTCGTTCCATTTTGGGGCCACGCCAAGGAGATGTCCGACGAGCAGAACCAGCCCGGGAAGCAGGACGGCGAGGCACAAAGCCAGGCCGAGGGGGAACCAGAGTTTTCGCAAGGAATCTAGCCACCCGGCTCGTCGCGGTTCCATGTGCCCCTCACCGCAGCAGGCCACGCTGCCGCAACGAATGCAACACCAACTGATCGAAGGGAACGTCGGTTGGTGCGAACAGATAGGAGATGCCCCTGCGGGTGCAGAAAGTCGCCAGCGACGACCGCAGGGCTTGCAAATTCTTGCGATACCGCTCCAACAAGGCGGCGTTCACCGTGACCTCGGCGACGTCAGCGTCTTCCGCATCCACGAGCCGAAGGTCGCCCACGAATTCCGGGTCGATCTCCTGCGGGGAGAGGATATGCAGGACAAAGACATCCCACTGCCGGGCGACCAGGTAACGCAAGGCATCCTCGAATCCGCCTTTGTCGAGGAAATCGCTCAGCAATATGACCACTCCCTTGCCCGAGCGACGCAGGGTAAACTCCCGCATGGCGCGGTTCAAATCACCGGCACCCGTTGGACGCACTTGATTCAAGAAATCGAGGAGACGCCACAGGCTTCGCCGCCCGCGGAGAGGCTCCGACCGAAGCACGCTTCGATGGTGGAACGTCTCGACGACGACCCGATCGAGGCTGTTCAGCCCGATGAACCCAAGTGCCGCGGCCACCTGTCGGGCATAGTGGAACTTGTTCGGTTCGCCAAAGTCCATGGACAGGCTTTGATCTAGCAGCAAGTCGACGTGCAAATCCTCTTCTTCTTGAAACAGACGGATGAAAAGTTTGTCGAGTCGGCCAAGCAAACTCCAGTCAAGGAAGCGGAGATCATCGCCGACGACGTAGTTACGGAAGTCCGCGAATTCGACGCTCTGCCCTTTCTTGCGGCTCAGGCGGTCCCCTTTCATCTTCCCCTGGAAAATTTTGCGCGAGACAATTTCAAGTTGCTCCAACCGCCGGAGAAAGTCAGGCTCGAGCAAGGTCGCGGTCACAGGGACTCCGGGATGAGGTTCGGCGGACGGGTAACCCAAATGCCCACGCATCATTTTGTCGAGGCGAGTAGCGGAGGGAAAGCCAACGGTCTTGATCAGCACGGGGTAAACGCTAGGATTTCAACACCGGCGTCTCGCCGCCGATGTAGCTCAACGGTAGAGCACCGCTTTCGTAAAGCGGGGGTTGTGGGTTCGAATCCCACCATCGGCTTTTCCACACTTTTCGCACCAGCACGCAAGCCCCAAATCACATAAGCCCGCGACCTCACCCCTTCGTCCCCATGCAGTTTTGACTTCGAGAATTCATCAAACATTCGCACCACCGGCGAGACGGCTTTTTAGAATGGTGACCGTCTTGTGATTCCTCGACCCGTTAGGGAGACTTCGGGAGATCTCGCGCATGTTCCACTTTGACGAACTAGCCCGTGTTGCTCGTGCCGAGCGGAGGATGGACCGTCGGCTGTTCATGGCATACAGCGCCGCATGGGCGACGTTGCCCTGGCTAGCGACACGGACGGCCGCCGCCGACCGGAAGGTCGTCTTCGCCGACGATCCTTTCTCCTTGGGCGTGGCCTCGGGCGACCCGGATGCGAAGAGCGTGGTTCTGTGGACGCGTCTGGCTCCGAAGCCCGACGACCCGGACGGCGGGATGAAACCCGAAGCGATCAACGTCCGCTGGGAGATCGCCGACGACGAGGGATTCACCAAGATCGTCGCCAAGGGCGAAGCGGTGGCCACGCCGCAGCTCGGACACTCGGTCCACGTCGAAGTTCCGGGATTGCAGCCGGATCGGTGGTACTTCTACCGGTTCATGGCCGGAGATGCGGTCTCCCCGGTGGGTCGGACTCGAACGTTGCCGGAGCCAAACTCCATCCCGAACCAATTGAAACTGACCTTCGCCTCGTGCCAACATTACGAGCACGGCTATTACACGGCTTACAAGCAGATGGCTGCCGATGCCCCGGACCTCGCCTTCCACTTGGGCGACTACATCTACGAGAACCCAAACAACCCGGCGCGACCCACGGTCCGGAAGCTCTCGGGTCCGAAGGATCGGCGGTTGAAAACCCTCGAGGACTACCGCAGCCGGTATGCAC
>JAOAAM010000047.1 GCA_026418875.1 Gemmataceae bacterium
GATGTGTATAAGAGACAGAAGTACAAGCTGTCACGATCCCACAGGAGTCGCAAGGCGGTTCCGGTCACGGGATGGCTCTGCCGCCACGCCGACTCGTCGACTCGACCGTTGATTTGGGGCGGTTCATCAGTCCAGGGACAAATCGCGGGGGCAGGATCGCCCTCTCCGGCGAATCCCGACGCGGCATGGAGGATGGTGCAGGCAGACAGGAGAAGAGCATGGAACAAGCGGCAGCGGCACATGGCAACGCACCGAAAACCTGGGATCATGCGTTCGGCGTTGCCATTGTAGCAATTCGCTGGATTGCCGCTTGTTCCTCCGCGATGTGGCTGTCACGAATGAGTTCACTTCGGACGGCTGAAGAATCCCTCCTCAACGTGATCCAAAAACTTCATCTCTTTGACCTGCAAATCCAGCAGCTTTTTACCGTCCTGGAAGAAAGTCAACTTCTTCGGCATCTTCTGCCCCTCCAAGTCGGTGTAATCGTCCAGGATTCGTTCTTGCTCCACCTCCTTGCGCGACATGAAGTCCAACGACTGGTTTTGAATTTTCCGAAGAAGGTACGTCTTCTGGTCGAAATAAAGCAGAACGTCCTTGAAGCCTTTCTTGCTCACTCGGACACCGACGACTGGATGGTCGCCGACTTTGTCCTCGCCGACAATCGCCAGTTCCACGCCTGGCTCGAGCAGGACGACCAAGTCCGCGGCTTCTTCGGCCCAATTCGATTCGCGGATCAATTTGAGGTCGTCTTCACTGTCGTAAGTCATGAAGACTTGGTCATTCAGGGTGATCCACAGTTCCTTGCCATCGAAACCGACCGATTGCCGAACCTCCATATCCATCACTTTGAGGTTCAAATCTTGACGGAAACGGTAGGAGTTGTTCTTCATCATGGCGGTCATTTCCATGGTTCCGGACAATTCCAGACCCTCGGCCTCGATGTGGGCCTCGCCGGAGAACTGGCCCGGACGCACCCTGTTCTTCTTCAACACGTCTTCGCCGCCGTGTGCCTTGATGGCTTTCTTGATGATGTCTTTCGCATCATCGTCAGCCCTCGCCGCTGTGGTGAGGGCGAGGAGGGCAACCCCCAGTACGAACAGAGTTCGGAAATTTCGCATAAGATGCTCCCGCGAGTGACAAGTGGTGAGGTGGCACGGCCGAGTTCGATTCGCCAGTGCTACCCCAGTATTCGTAAGCGGGCCAGCCGAATTTGCAAAAGCAAAGCCGGGATTGGGCTGAACCGGGGCGGTTTTGATCGATTTTCAGGGGGGAGCCATCGTGGAACAACTGTGGGCACCTTGGCGAATGAGCTACATCGCGAAAGCGGCTACCGGAGAAGCGGAGCCTTGCTTCATCTGTGCCGGCGATGCTTCGTCGAACGACCGCGAGAGCCTGGTCGCTCATCGCACAAAGCTCAGCATCGTGGTGCTGAACCGCTTCCCTTACAACAACGGCCATCTGCTGGTGGCCCCGCGGTCCCACAAAGGCAAGCTGGAAGAGTTGACGTCGGACGAACTGTTGGACACCCTGGAGACGGTTCGTCGGATGGTCTCGAGCCTTCAGGAGATCATGAAGCCAGACGGGTTCAACATCGGCCTGAACCTCGGTCGTCCGGCAGGGGCGGGTCTTCCAGGGCACCTGCACTGGCATATCGTGCCGCGATGGGTGGGTGACACGAATTTCATGCCGGTGCTGGGGGATGTCAAAGTGATTTCCCAGTCGCTGGAGTCGCTTTGGGAACTTCTGACGCAGCAATTGAACCGATCAACGGACTCGGCGAGCGCTGGAGGCCCATCCGGGGAAGCGAGGAACTTATAATACTGCCATGCACGACCACCTGCCGACCGACCCGCCGGATTGGCTCGACCGCGAGGAATCGGTGCTCGCGCCATACGCCATGCGTTCCCGAGCCAGCCGGGGACGTCGGCATGCGGAACCACCCCACCCCTACCGCACCATCTTCCAACGTGACCGGGAACGCATCGTCCACTCGACGGCCTTCCGCCGGTTGATGCACAAGACTCAAGTCATCGTCGCTCAGACGAACGATCATCACCGCACTCGCCTCACGCATTCCCTGGAGGTGGCGCAAATCAGCCGAACTCTGGCTCGCCGACTGGCTCTGAACGAGGACCTCACCGAGGCCATCGCCCTTTCTCATGATCTCGGCCACCCGCCATTCGGTCATGCCGGCGAGGAGACGCTGAATGAGCTGCTGAAGGACCACGGCGGATTCGACCACAATTTACACGCCCTCCGCATCGTCGAGACGCTGGAGGAGCGGTATCACGGTTTTCCGGGCTTGAATTTGTCCTGGGAGGTCCGCGAGGCGTTCGCTCAACATGCGAAGAAGCCGGAGGCTCCCGAGGCTCGGGAATACGTGGAGGTCGGCCAGCCGCTGCTGGAGGCTCAAGTCGTCGACGCCACCGACAGCCTGACCTACGACACGCACGACATCGACGACGCCTTGGGGCTGGGGCTGATTTCGCTCAGCGACCTGGACGGCTTGGAGATTTGGCGGAGGGCAGCGGCCGAGGTCTACCGCACGGGGATGAACGAAGAATTGTTCCGTACCGGAGTCATCCGCCACTTGATCGACTGGCAGGTCCGCGACATGGTGGCCCACACGCTCGGTGAGCTGAAGCGGCATCGCATCTTGTCCGTGGATGATGTTCGCCACGCTCCGACGATTCTGGTCACGTGCAGCCCGGAACTTCGACCGATGAAGGAAGAGCTGGAACAATTTCTGCATGCGAAGGTGTATCGGAATTACCGGGTGATGCGAATGAAGTACAAGGGGTGCCGAGTGTTGCGCGCTTTATTTGCGGAGTTTTGCCGGCACCCCGAGTTGCTCCCCGACCACTTCGTCCGAAGACGCGAGGGCGACTCGCTGCCCCGGATCGTGGGGGATTATCTGGCGGGGATGACCGACCGGTTTGCCCAGCAGGAGTATCTTCGGCTGTTCCACCCGTTGCCCGAGGTGTAAGATACGACTGTCGAAAGGACATCACGGCAAACGCACGGGACGCGCTTCCGGGGGTCGCTTCGGTCGGATCCAGCCTCGGATCCCGTTTTCCCGGGCCGATCCAAGTTGAAAACAGCATCACGGAGCGTGATTTCATGATCTTGTGGATCCTCCGCGGCTTTTTCGGCGCCATGATGATCGGCGTCGCCATTCTCGCTTTCAACTACGTGCTGCCGGACGGGTTCTGGTCGGGATTGGCCGCGTTCTTGTTGGTGCTTGTTGTCGGTGTGTTCGTCATCGCTGCCGACGTTGCCCTGCGGAATAAGCAAATCACGACGCTGTCCGCCATCTATTTCGGGCTGCTGCTCGGTTTGCTGTTGGGCACGCTGTTTTCGGAAGCGATCAAGCCGTTCATCCCCACGGAGTCGATCCGCGATCCGCAACTACTGCTCCGCGGTGTGCAAGTCGCGATCACGACGATCTTCTGTTATGTCGTCACCTCGACATTGTTGCAGACGAAGGACGAATTCCGCTTCATCATCCCCTACGTCGAATTCTCGAAGCAGGTGAAAGGGAATCGCCCGTTGGTGTTGGATACCAGCGTCATCATCGACGGCCGCATCGCCGACCTTTGCGATACTCGGATTATCGACAGCAAGATGATCGTACCCCGTTTTGTCTTGCAGGAGTTGCAAAGCATCGCGGACAGTTCGGACAAGCTGAAGCGGAATCGGGGGCGGCGTGGCTTGGATGTGCTGAAACGATTACAGAACAACACCAAGGTGGAGTTGCAGATCCACGAAGCGAACCTGCCCGAGTTGCGGGACATTCATCGCGTGGACGAACGGCTCGTGGTGTTCGCACGGTCGGTGGGTGCCCGGGTCGTCACCAATGATTTCAACTTGAACAAAATCGCTCAGCTTCAAGGCGTGGAGGTGATCAATCTGAACGAGGTCGCCAACTCGTTGAAGACCGTGGCCCTACCGGGCGAGGCATTGAC
>JAOAAM010000052.1 GCA_026418875.1 Gemmataceae bacterium
TCGGCAGCGTCAGATGTGTATAAGAGACAGCCCATGAGCGGCGGATGACTCGCCACGCTCGTTCACTCGTAAGGCGGGCTTGCCTTGTCACGTGGGCTGCCTTGTCAGGCGGGATGCCTTGTCAGGCGGGTTGCCTTGTCACACGGGATGACTCTCTGCCGAGCACGACTTCAGGGGATAACGGTTAGTCGCCAGAAATGCCCGCCGTGAGGATGAGGGCGGGCACTTCGACAATCGACTCGACGATATGGGTGTGAGGGAACCGCTCGAGGTCCCGGCGACTGAAGGCCCCGGTGGTAACGCCGATGTTCAATCCGCAGCCCGAGAAGTACCCTTCCTCCAAGTCGGCCGGCGTGTCGCCGACTTTCGCGATCCGCCGGGTGACCGACACGCCCAAGCGCCTCTGAAGTTCGCGAATCATGTCCGGGGCGGGACGCCCCCGCGGCACTTCGTCACTCGAAATCCACCCGTCCATCGTGCCGGGCACGTCCCAGCCCAATCGCTGAAAAATCGCCTCGACGATGCCACGGCTGAATCCGGTGTTCAACGCCACTTTCACTCCTTCACGCCGTAGTTCCGAGAAGACTCGGCTTGCCCCGTCGACTTCGCGAACGGCTGGGTGCGTGGCGTAGTATCGCTGCATCCGGGACACGAACTCGGCGTGGATCGCCTCGATGCGAGGGTCGGTCGCGGAAGATCCGAGCAAGCGGCGGATGGCTTCCGGCTTGGCCAGCCCCATGACGCCGTTGACTTCGGAAGGGTCGACCGAGAGGCCTGCCGTCGAGAGTGCCTCACGGAATGCCAAGTTCACAGCGTCACCGTCATGAACAGTGGTCCCGGCCATGTCGAACACTACTAGCTCGATCACGACGCTTCCCCCAGGCATTCGCGGATGACCATCTCGGCCAGTCCCATGGACAATGTCATCCCCGCTCCACCCACGCCGGTGACGACCCAAACATCGCTCGCCGGCCGGGTAATCACGTAAGGATCTGTCGGGTGCCTAACGTAAGTGCCATGCCACCGCGAGGCGATTTCGAGGTCGGGCCATCGCAGGAATTTTTGCAGGTATTGCAACACCAACTCATCGATTTGTGGTTTGTCGAAGGGTTCGATCTCCTCGCCGTACTCGTGTGAATCCCCCAGGACGATCTCGCCGCGACCATTTTGCGCTGCCATCACATGAATGCCGTAGCGGATGTACTCCGGCAGTTCACTCTGCAAACGTTGCTTGAGGGCCGGCAAAGTCGGACATGAGGCAAAGGCGGGATAATGCCCGAGTGTCAAACCTGCCGCCAACATCGTCCCGAGGCGAATTCGGTCGAAGCAGGGGGCCGTTCGCATCATCTGAAGTTTGCAGTGGATCAAACCACATTGGACGAAAGACGCAGGTGCCAACTCGCGGTAATCCACGCCGGTGCAAACGATCAAGCGGGCGGCTCGCCATTCTCCTGTCGGGGTCAGCACACGCGGCGGATCGAATCCCATCACCGGGGTTCCCCAGAGGAAGGTCACCCCGAGGTTTCGCTCCAACCAACGGGGCAGGTCCGCGATGACCTGCCGCGGATCGACCGTCACTTCTTGATCGCTCCAAAGCCCGGCGCGAAGCCCTTCGCACCGCACGGCGGGAAAACGGGAGGTGACCTTCGCGGCGGAGAGCAACTCGCCTGAGCGCCCCACCATTCGAGTATGCTCCGCGAATTCGCGGAGGACTTGTGCCTCGTCGTCGTGATAGGCCAAGTGAAGCGAGCCGCATGGATCGTGCCATAACCCCGCGGCCCGCAGCAGTTCCAACCAGATGTGCCGGCTTCGGCGGGCGAGATCGTACCGAGGCCCCGTTGGCTGGCCGATCGGCCAGATCATGCCGAAATTGCGGATGGAGGCTCCTTCCGCCCGCCGATTCCTCTCGAAGACGACGACTCGGCCACCCCGCCGGGCCGCATGGTAAGCGTGGGCGAGACCCAACACCCCCGCACCGACGACTGCGACATCGAAATCCGCCGACATGCTCACCCCTGGGCCATCCACACCGAGTCGAGGATCGACCGGTAATGTTCCAAACCCGGAAGCGCCAACCCGGGGACTTTCGCGGCATCATCCCACCGTCGCAAGGCCAGGGCGGAACGGAAATGCGGCTCTTGCTCGAAAGCAGCCAACTCGGTCGGCGAGAATGGCCCGCCTTGCAAGTCCAGACTGAGTCGAGAGGCTGCTGAGAGCGAGGCCATGTACGCAGGCTCGGTCGCACAAAGATACCGCTTGGCCGCCACGTGCATACGGATGGGATCGACCACCGCTGGGCCGAAATAACCCGCCAGCCACGCCGCCCCCCACGCCTCGTGTCGGCTGTCAATCCCCCGCTCGGCAATGTCCTCGGGAAGCGCATGCAACAAATGGCCGATGTCGTGCAACAGGGCGGCGGCGATCAGATCGGCCCCGGCACGCTCTCGCTCTGCCAACGCCGCACATTGCAGGGCATGCTCCGTTTGCGTCACGCGTTCGCCGAAATACAGTGAGGCCCCTCGTTCGAGGAACAAGCGGAAAATCTCGTCGATGCTCATGACCGCGCCCCTGCTCCTGGTGACGCAACAACGGTGGTTGAGTCGATGACGAAATCGACCTGCGGCATGCCCATGCTTTGTCGGGCTGCCGGATGCCGGAGGAAGTATACCCAACATGGCAGCAACAGCAGCACGCAAGCCACCGAAATCACCACGCTGAGTGTCAGGAAAAGGGAGATGAAAGTCGCCGACGGAGCGAGAAAGTTCCGCGCCACCAGTACCGAGACGTAGCCGAGGTAGCCGAATGAATCAACCAGATACATCAGGAAGCCGACGTTCGCCTCATCCCGGGTCATGGCGATCAAGCGTTCGAAGATCGTCACGTGGACGGCAATGTAAGGCAGGTACAATCCCAGACCCACGAGAACCATGAACCAGAACGGGGGAAGACCGGAGGACAGAGCCAGGACCGACAATCCGATCATGGCAGAGCCCGAAACGGCCAACGCCATCGCGGAAGAGAACGCAAGGCGATGGTTGGCCAGCGACGCCGTGCCGGCGAAAAGTGCCAGGACGACGAATCCAACGATGGTTTCCGAACGAGCGAAGACCCCGGCATCCACTTGGGCCGTCAAACCGCGCCAGATCTCCGGGGCAAAGTCGGCCCGAAGACTGCGAAGGATGGTCACCAGCAGGAAAGCGAGCGCCAAAAGGATCACCCCCGGGGCATAGCGACGAAAGAAGCGACCCCGGCGAACCGCGTCCATCGTCGGCCGCAAACTTCGGGCCTCCCGATCCCTCGCCGACGGCGGGGGGATCTGGCGGAGCATTCCGACGAACCCCAGCAAGGGGACGGAAAAGATCGCCCCTGCCGCTGCCGGCATCCAGAATTCGGCCACGCCCCAGTTCAGCAGTTTTGCCCCCACGGATTTCACTACGCCGTCGGCCACGATGAAGCTGGCACACAGCCCGGCCGTCAATGCCTCGCTCTGCCGTCGTCCTTCGAGGAATCCCAGAACCAGGCCGAAGACCATTCCCAACGGCAGGCCATTCACGAACAGCCAAATCAGATTCCACGGGGCGGGAGTGCAGGCGAAGAGGATCAGGGCCGCCTCGGCGGAACCAATCAGGAGAACCACCGCGATGGCCCGACGGTGGGGTGGCATCTCGGAGACGAACTTGATCCCAAGAAACTTGGACACGGTGTAACCGAAGACTTGGGCAATCACCAGCACCGATTTGTAATCGAGACCGATGAACTCCAAGCCGGAATAGCTCGCTGCGGTGAACGGCTTGCGAAAGCCGTACATGCAAAAATAAGTGCCGAACGCCGCCGCCACGCTCCAAACGCTGACGGCCCAAGCCCGATCGCGCCAGGAACGTGCCGGGTTCGTCGTCTCTGGGTGCATGGCGTCCCACCCCACCGGGTCTACCGCGGGTGATAAGGCTTGCGGCGCGGTGCGTCAACGAGCGGCAGCTTCGTAGAATGCGGAAGAGGTGGTTTTTCCCCGAAGCTTCAAACGGTCTTCATGTTCGTCGATCGGGTGACGATTTTCGTATCGGGCGGCAAGGGCGGGCGCGGAATGTGCTCGTTCCGCCGGGAAAAGTACGTCCCGAGGGGAGGACCTGATGGCGGAGACGGGGGGAACGGCGGTTCGGTGATCATTCGTGCCGTGGCCGGGGCCGACAACCTGGCCGGGCTGGCGCATCAACGCCATTGGCACGCCGAGGACGGAGCCCCCGGAGGATCCGCGAATTGCACCGGCCGCAGCGGCGACGACCTGGTTATCGAGGTCCCCCCGGGGACCTTGGTGCGCGACCGGGACCGAGGGCATGTGTTGAAAGATCTCATCCAACCTGGCGATCAGGTCACGGTGGCCAAGGGCGGCAAGGGCGGCCGAGGAAACAAGGCGTTCGCCACGGCGACTCATCGGACCCCGCGCGAGTGGGAACCAGGAGAGCCAGGGGAAGAGCGTTGGATCGTGCTGGAGTTGAAGCTCATCGCCGATGTGGGTCTGATCGGTTTGCCGAACGCCGGCAAATCCACCTTGCTCAGCCGGCTGTCGCGGGCGACCCCAGAAATCGCCGATTACCCGTTTACGACAAAGTACCCCAACCTGGGGATGGTCACGCTCGGTGAGGAAAACGCCTTCGTGTTGGCCGACCTCCCC
>JAOAAM010000062.1 GCA_026418875.1 Gemmataceae bacterium
CGCCGCCGACCTTGCGCGAGTACATGCGCAAGACGCCATGATGCTGGGCCGCGAAGTGCCAGCCGTTCCAGACGTAGTCAACCACCGCCAGGCAGGTCAGGGCCCCCGTCGTCGACCAGACTCCGACGACGAGAAGGAGGGCCGCCGCGGCGACCGCCAGCAGTTGATGGCCCCGCCCCTCGCGGCGATCCGGGTCGGCGACCACCAGAATCAGTGTGAGCCAACGATGGGGCAAGGTGAGGAAATACAGTTGCCAGAATTCGATCGGCGTGTCGACGTCGGAAGACAAGCCCGGCAGTAGCAGCAAAGGCCAGGTCACGTTGGCCAAAAACAACAGGTCGAACCCCGGCGACACAAGCCAACCTGTCGTCGGCGAACCGGCAGAACGCGATACCCCGGTCCGACGCGGCGGAGTCAAGGCAGTTGCAACGACTTGATTTTCCAACGCTCGCCGTCTTTCTCAAACGCCCAATCGAATTCGCCGAGGTCTTTGCCTGCGGATTCGTCGTAGATGGCGACCTTCAGTGTGGCGCTTTTCCCATCTGCGGAGTGCGAACCGCGGAGCGCGAACGAATACTTCGTCAGCTTGTTGGCATCGGGGACCGACGCGCCCTTGGCGAACAGGGTCGCTGTCTTCTTGCTGTCGCCTCGAAACTCGTTGAGCAACTCAAGGGTTTCCGAAATCCCCTTGGCGTCACCGCTCAACGAGCCGACGGACGCTGTCTTGCTGCTGCAAGCGCTCATTGCGAGGCAGAGGAGGAATGCCCCGATGAACCCTTTCCCGCGTAGCGGCATATTTCGATCCCGAGAAAGCGGACAGTCTTGGGGGCCGGCCTGCGGTCGAGCGAAGGTTCGAGGCAAACCGGCCCTTCCCCAGAGAAAAGATCAGTTGTCGATATTGATGGCCTCACCGCCGCGGACGGTGCCCATCGCCCGCCAGATGTCGGGGTTGATGGTGTTCCGGACAAAGCGGACGGAGCCGTCGGCCAAGGCAGCATTCACGCCGCCGGAGTGGGCGCTACGGGCGGCAGCCCAAGTGTTACCATCGGCGATATTGCGGGTGCACATCATCGGGTCGCCCGCAGGGATGATCGCAGGATCGCAGCTGGGCAGCACATCGGTACCGGGGGAGTTCGGTGGGAAGCGGGTGCTGAAGACGTTGCCACCCATCATCGGGATTAGCATGGCACCGCGCACGTCCCGATTCAACCCCGCCGGCTGCGTGCTCGAGGTCCGACCATCGGGCGTGTGAACGGCCAGCACCTCACTGAACATCACCGTGTTTGAAGCGCCGTCCCGGATCTGCACGATCTTGGTTCCCTTGCCGGTGCCATACCGCTGCCCGAGCGGGAACTTCCGCACGTCGTTGGTGACGACGAAGAACACGCCGCGCAGTCGCGGGTCGCCCTCCGGGGTGGCATCGATCATGGCACCGCCCCCGAAGCAGGCCACATAATTCCCCTTCAAGAGGTGCTCCGTGCTCAGATCGCTGTAGGTCACGTCGCTTTGATCCGCACTGGGGCATTGCATGAACACGCGGATGTAAGACTGCGTGTCAATGTCCGGGCGCCGCCACGGCAAGCCATCGAGGTTGTCCCAGGGGCAAGACTGCGTGTACTCGTCAAAACTCGGATCTCCGATGCCCTTCTGCACGATCGCATCCAAGGAAACTTGTTCCATGTACGAGTAGACATGGAATACCCACGGCAGGCCGTAGCAATGGGCCCGGCCCGGCCATGATTGGTTGCCGGAAATCCACCAATGCGGCACTTGCTGCGTGCCGGGGTTCGGATCGTTCGCCGGAGTGCCGTTTAAGTGACCCCAATGCGGCACACCCGGCGGGAAAGACCCGTGCGTGCTTTCGATGTTGTGGCACGCCAGGGCCAGTTGTTTCAGGTTGTTCGAGCACTTCATCCGCGCCGCGGCTTCGCGCACCTTCTGCACCGCCGGCAGCAACAGGCCAATCAAGACTGCGATAATCGCAATAACGACCAATAACTCGATAAGCGTGAATCCACGCCGGGTCGCACGCAGCGAGAACATGATTCCAGACTCCCTAACTCGGGACATTGGCTCAATACAGCCTTGGGCGACAGAGGCTCGCCGCAGGCACTGTCTCTTATACACATCT
>JAOAAM010000099.1 GCA_026418875.1 Gemmataceae bacterium
AGATGTGTATAAGAGACAGGCCACTGACGGCGAGGACGTGCAACAACCGCTGGGCGGGAAGGGGCAACTCGCGAAGACGCCGATCCACGACGGGAGGGTTGGCCAGAGCCTGAGCGATTCGCTCCCGCAGGTCATCGGCGGGCCAGTGATTCCGCGTGTGCAGCAGATGGTCGGCGATGGTGCGGAGGAAGGCCACGTCGCCGGCGGCCAGCGCTTCTTCCAGGCGCTCGTTCCACGGATCGGCACGAAGGGTCGGCATCGTCTCAAGCAACCGCGGGGATCACGCGGGGAGTTTGCCCCATCCGTCGCAACTCCTCGACGACCGCATCGACTCGCCCGGGTCGGATCAATAGCACACGGTCCGAGAGGCGTCCGAGAAGTTCTTGGTCGAGTTTCCGCCGGGCCAGGATCTCCTCGGCCAATGGCGCGTCTTCCGTCACGATCAAGCTCACATGCCGATGAATTTTCACCGGCACGCGCGATTTCCCGACAAAGCTCATGGTCAAGCTCCGGCTGCCGTCGGCTTGGCCACCGCGGCGAGAACCTCCCCAGCGTCCTTGATGATGTATGTGTAGCCCTGCTCGGTGAGGAACATCTGGCGATGGTGGGCGAAATCCAACTCTCGGGTGTCCCGCGTGACCAGGGTGTAGAAGTGAGCCGGCTCGCCTCCCGCTTTGGGTCGAAGGATTCGGCCCAGCCGTTGTGCCTCTTCCTGCCGCGAGCCAAACGTCCCCGACACTTGGATCAGCACGTTCGCATCGGGCAAGTCGATGGCGAAATTTCCCACCTTCGAGAGAATCAGGTGTCGTGTCACACCTCGGCGGAACTCGTCGTACAACCGCTCACGCTCCTCGGTCGGCGTCGCCCCGGTGATCAGCGGCAAGCCGAAGCGCTTCGCCAGACGTCGAAGTTGCGACAGGTATTGGCCGATGATCAGAACTCTGGCTTGGGCGTATCGATTCAATAACGCGCCCACGACCTCTTCCTTCATCGGGTTCTCGCTGGCCAGGCGGAACTTGTGCCGCCACTCGGTGACGGCGTATTCCATCCGCTGCTCGTCCGGCAAACTCAGGCGAATTTCGCAGCAGGCAGCTTCGGCGATCCACCCCTGCTGCTCCAAGTCGCGCCAGGGGACATCGAATTTCTTCGGTCCGATCAGGCTGAAAACATCTCCTTCGCGGCCATCCTCGCGCACCAAGGTGGCCGTCAACCCCAGCCGACGCCGTGCTTGGATCTGGGCCGTCACCCGAAACACCGGTGCCGGAAGCAAGTGCACCTCGTCGTAAATAATCAGCCCCCAGTCTCGCTGATCGAACAACTGGAAGTGCGGAAACTCGTCGCTTTTCTCCGGGCGGTAGGTGAGGATTTGGTAGGTCGCCAAGGTGACCGGACCGATTTCCTTGGATTCGCCGGTGTATTCCTTGACCTGATCCTCGGTCAAAGTGGTCTTGTCGAGCAGTTCGCGTTTCCACTGTTTGACGGCCGTGATCCCGGTCGTGAGGATCAGCGTGTGCCGCTGGAGGCGGGCCATCGCGGCCAATCCAACGATCGTCTTGCCGGCCCCGCAGGGCAGGACAATCACGCCCGAGCCGCCTCGAGCCTCGCCGCCCGCATGGAACACCGCGACGGCTTCCTGTTGGTAATCGCGAATAACAAATGGCAACCCCGAGCGAGTTCGAGACCGCAATTCGATGGGCAGATACTCGCCGGAGACGTAACCCGCCAGGTCTTCCGCCGGGTAGCCCACCGCCATGAGTGCCTGCTTCAGCACCCCGCGGTACATCGGCTCGACCAGGAAGGACGTTTCGTCCAGCCGATCGCCGAGGTACTGCCGTACCTTGCTCTGCCTCGACAATTCCGTGAGCAGGGCGGCATCGGCACATACGAGTCGGAGCTTACCCTCGTGCGTCTCCAGGCGAACCCGGCCGTAGCGCGCCACCCGTTCCGCGATGTCGACGGGCAGATTCGGCGGCAGGGGAAACTTGCTGTAGCGGCGGAGCACGTCGAGCATTTGCTCGGCGGTCATGCCGGCGGCCGCCGCATTCCACAACGACAAGTCCGAAATGCGGTAGGTGTGGATGTGCTCCGGGCTTTTCTCCAATTCGGCGAAGGGAGCGAGTGCGTCACGCGCCTCGGTGTACCGAGGGTTATCGACCTCCACCAGGACGGTGCGGTCGCTTTGAACGATCAGGGGCTGATGCGGATCGTAAGTGGGGCGCGAAGCGGTCGTCGGATCCACCTTCATGGCGTTTCAACAGGGAAAAACTCTGTTCCGTTCCGTGGGCCGACTCCGGACATCGGCCAAAACGGCCAGTGTAGTTGGCCGGGGCAAACACCGCAAGGCGAATGCCGCGATGCCTGCCGCCGAGGTGCGGTCACACGACCGCACTTCGCGGCGACGAAGCAACAGCTGAAACAATCGCCCCAAGTCGGAAGAACAAGCCGGAATTCGGGCGGGACTTGGCGTTCGGAAATCGTGGGCCGTTGGGTAATTTGCAGTGTCCCGGAACAGAAGCTAGATTTGCACGAGCAAACCGACACGCAGCGGCACGGACCCCGACTCCCACCGGGCACCGGATCGTTGACGTTTGAAAGCGGGGCCATGGCTCTTCGCATCGAAGCCCAGTTCGAGATCCTGCCGGGCTACCGGCTGCTGAGCAAAATCGGCAGCGGCGGTTATGGCGAAGTCTGGAAATGTGAAGCCCCCGGCGGGTTGCTGAAGGCCGTCAAAATCGTCTACGCCGATCTCGACTCCGACGGCAATCAGCGGACCGAGCAGGAATTGAACGCACTCCGCCGCGTGCAGGCGGTCCGACATCCCTACCTGCTGTCGCTTGAGCGTTACGACATCGTCGAAGGTCGGTTGGTCATCGTGACGGAATTGGCCGACTGCAACCTGTGGGATCGATTCACGGAATATCGGCAGTATCGACAGCCGGGCATCCCGCGTGATGATCTTTTGCGGTACATGTACGAGGCCGCCGAAGTTTTGGATCTGATGAACAATCAGTATCAACTTCAGCACTTGGACATCAAGCCGCAGAACCTTTTTCTCGTACACGATCACATCAAGGTCGCCGACTTCGGCCTGGTGCGCGACCTGGACGGCATGAAGCGGGCAACGATGACGGGGGGAGCGACTCCAGTGTACGCCGCACCGGAGACGTTCGAGGGGATTATCACCCCCTACTGCGACCAGTACAGCCTGGCTATCGTGTATCAGGAATTGCTGACCGGGAAGCGGCCGTTTTCGGCGACGAATTTGCAGCAGTTGATCGCTCAGCACCTGCAGGCCGCCCCAGACCTTTCGCCTTTACCTCCGAATGATCGCATTGCTGTTGCCAAGGCGTTGTCGAAGCGGCCGGAGGATCGCCACGCCAGTTGCCGAGACTTCGTTCGTGGGCTGATGGCGGGTGGCGACGCCACCGAGACGCCGGGGCCAGCGGCCTCCCATCAGCCGACGTCGCCCATCATCGTTTCGTCGCCGGAAGTGAATTTCAACGCCGCACCCTGGACTGGCGGCGAGACCCCCACCACGCAGTTGCTCTTCCGCCGCGATGATACCCACCTCAACGGCGAGGCAGCCCCACAACGGACAGCCCCGCCGGAAGAATTCGGCGACGGCGTGCTGTTCCCGGCTCTGGTCATCGGCTTGGGTAAGACCGGCGTCGAAGTCTTACGCCGCGTCAAACGCTCCATCTCCGAGCAAGTCGGCGGTATCGAGCGCGTGCCGAACGTTCGACTACTGTACATCGACACCGATCCTGAGACGTTACAGCAGGCCATCGACGACCCCGATGGCAACCCCCTGACCGCTGACGAGATTTTTGCGGCGCGGCTCAATCGTCCGGCCCATTATCTCAAACCTCGCCGCAACGGCCGAAGCCTTTTGGAAGGATGGTTCGATCCGCAGACCCTGTACCGCATCAAGGCTGGGAACCCCACCACGCAAGGGTTGCGAACCCTTGGCCGCCTCGCCTTCTGCGACCACTATCGAAATCTGGAGCACAAACTGCGTGCCGATCTCGAGGCCGTGACTCATCCTAGCTCGCTCGACACGGCCGAGATGCAAAGCCAACTCACCCGCCGCACCAACCGGCCGAGAGTTTACATCGTCGCTTGCCTCGCGGGAGCCACCGGGGGCGGCATGTTCATCGACCTTGCGTACACGGTGCGGGCACAACTTCGACTCCTTGGTTACGACGAACCCGAGGTGCACGGGCTGTTCCTGTTGCCCGCGCACCAAGGCCCCTTGGCACGGCCTCAATCGCTGGCCAACACTTACGCCGCCCTCACCGAACTGAATCACTTCAGTCTGCCGGGCGTCAACTACTCGATGAATATCGACGATCGGGATGCCACGCTCGTCGATTCCGGCAGCCCGTTCACCCGCTTTTTCCTCTTGCCGTTGCAGTCGAGTCGCTCGACCACGGCCGAAGCACCCGGCATCGGCCAAGTCGCGGAATTCGTTTGGCGCGACCTGCTCACGCCGTTTGGCCGAGCGGCCGATGCCTCGCGGGACGAGGTGATGTCGCTTCCGGGGGTGAGGCCGACTCCGCAGACCGTCGCGGGACACACTTTTGGTTTGTACACCGTCACCTGGCCGCGACGTCAATTGGCGGACCGGGTGGGCCGTTGGCTGTGCGTCCGGGTCTTGGAAGGCTGGGCCGCCACCGAAGATAAACACCTGCGTTCCTCCGTGGAGCCGTGGGTCCGCGAACAATGGCAGGCTCAACATTTAGGCCCGGAAACGCTGATGAGCCAATGCCAGAAGGCCTGCGACATGTCGTTGGGCATGTCGGCGGAAAAATACCTGAGCGACCTGGCCGAACCACTGTTGCCTCGCAGCCGCTGGAGCCGCTCCGCCTACGACAGTGCCGTGGCGTTCCGCGCACTGACCGCCGCGGTGCAACTGGTCGGCCCCGCGGTGGACAACGGCATCCAACGCCCCTTGGGCCGACTTGAACAAGTGCTCCAATCGCTGACCGAAGCCGCCGTCAACGAATGGTCCTCGCGACTAAAGCAGTTGGCGTTGTGTCTGATCGACCAACCCGGATTGCGGTTAGCTGGGGCGGAGATCGCTGTCAGCACGCTTCAAGAGCTTTGTCGATCGGCGATCGGCCATTTCGAGACACAACTGCGGGAGAAAGCCGCAATCGCTGAACAGGCGTATCAAGCCACCGAGGCCATCCTGGCCGCCGACACCCGACGGAAGCGTGGCCCGGAGATCGCCGAGAACCTCACGCGCTTTGCCGCGGCACGATACCAATGGCTGTTGGGCCGGACCGTCTCCACCGTCTACTTGCGACTGCACGACCTCCTCACGGATGTGCAGAAAGAGATCGGCTTGTGCCGAAAACGCTTGTTCGAAATGCGAGACCGGCTCTCGCCCGCCTCGACGAGCACCAATTCAGCTGGGTTGCTGCTGCCGGAAGGCTGCCATAACCTGCAAGAGGCCGTCGAAATGTTGCGCGACGCCGTCGAGAGCCAGGCCCTTGTCGAACTTGATCGGCAGATGCAGGCTCTGATCGAAAAACAGTGCAACTCGCTGTTTCAAGCATGCCTGACCGCAACCGACTTTCGCATCGACTTGGAGAATGCGTTGCTCCAGATCGCACGGAAGCGGATTTACGATCAACTGGGCGGTGTCGATGTGGCGGAGTTGTTTTTGCGGCGGTACGGCGAACCGGAGCGAGCCCAACGGGCCGTCACCCGTGCCTTCGCCCACGCCGAACCTTGGCTTGATGCTCCCGACGCGCCCAACGACATGGCCGAGTTGCTCGCCGTTCCACTGCGCGAATCGTGTACCCGCTTCTTGCAGTTGGTTGCCGAGAACTTGCCCGGTGCGAACCCCACCATCGCCGAAAGCCCCGACGACATCGTGTTCTACCGAGAACGGGTGACGGTCCCGCTGA
>JAOAAM010000147.1 GCA_026418875.1 Gemmataceae bacterium
GTTTGACCGTGTGCATGTCGAGAACACGGGCGGAAGTGCCTTCCCCCGCCAAGGTCTCAGCAGCGTCCAAGGCTGGCCCAACCATCAATCCGTTCGCGATGATGGTGACGTCCCGTCCTTCGCGCACTTGGATTGCTTTCCCGAGCTGGAAGGCAATGTCCGCATCGTACAGCAGGGGGACATTCGGCCGACCAGCGCGGAGGAACGCCGGTGTCTTCGTCGCGGCCAAAGCCTGCACCGCCTTCTGGGTGGTGATCTCATCGGCCGGAACCACGACCGTGAAATTCGGCAGGCTACATGCCAAGGCGACGTCCTCGATCCCCATTTGCGACGGGCCATCCTCGCCGATGCTGATGCCGGCGTGCGTCCCCACCACCTTCACGTCCATGCACGGGAAGGCGACGGACATGCGCAATTGGTCGAAGGCGTTGGACATGACGAAGGTGGCAAAACTGGCGATCCAAACCTGCTTGCCACTGCCGGCCAAGCCCGCCGCCACACCCACCATGTTCGCTTCCGCAATTCCCACATTGAAAAACCGCTGCGGGAACCTCTTGGCGAAATGTTCGGTGCGGGTCGAATTGTGGACATCGGCGTCGACCACGATCACGTCGCTGCGCGACTCGCCGAGTTGTGCGAGTGCCAATCCGAACGCTTCACGTGTCGATTTGCCCAGTTTGCGACTCATGCCCCCTCCGAGCGTCAGGATTTCGCCTCATCGACGAGCGGCCACAGAGAGGCCCCCCCTCCGCAGCCTGAAATCGCCGTCAGTGGGTCTCGAGATACTCCAGCACCTTGGCGGCTTCGTCTTTGGACAACGGTTTGCCGTGATGGTTCGGATCGCTGCCCAGCAAATGCGTTATGGGATAGCCCTTGACCGTTCGAGCCACGATGACGCTGGGACGATTTTTGGTTGCGGCGGCCTGTCGCAGGGCACCGAGCACCTGGTCGAGATCGTGCCCATCGATTTCCTGAGCGAACCAGCCGAAAGCCTCGAACTTCGGTCCGAGCGGCCGGAGATCGAGGACTTCCTTGGTCGGCCCGGTCTGCTGATATCCATTCTGATCCACGATGGCGACGAGGTTGTCCAAGCGATACTTGGCGGCGGACATCACCGCTTCCCAGACTTGACCCTCTCCGACCTCGCCATCGCCCAACACCACATAGGTGCGGTAATCGAACCCGTCGATCTTGGCGGCCAAGGCGTGTCCCATGCCGATGGACAGACCCTGACCCAACGACCCAGTCGAGGCCTCGACACCTGGGAGCCGGCGGTAGTTGGGGTGGCCCTCCAGCGGCGAGCCGAGTTGCCGCAGCGTCGCCAATTGCTCCACGGGGAAATAGCCCGCCTCGGCCAGGCAAGCGTACAGCAGCGGGGCGGCATGCCCTTTGGACAGGATGAAACGATCGCGCTGGGGCCATTTCGGGTTCTTGGGATCATGCCGAAGCAGGCCGCCAAAGTACAACGCCACCGCGATTTCCACCGCCGACATCGAACTGGTGGGGTGTCCGCTGCCAGCGGCTGTCGTGCTCGTGACGGTGTGGCGGCGGATGGTCCGGGCAATGCTCTGCAATTCGCTGCGCGACCGCTCGGTCATGTGAAGCCCCAAGAGCGGGTGATGACTCAGAACGGTCATGAGATTAGGGAAGCCGTCCCCGGCGGCAAGATGCCTTGGCGATGGATGCGGCGATCATCGGCCGGAGAC
>JAOAAM010000285.1 GCA_026418875.1 Gemmataceae bacterium
CTATGGAACGGTCCACGCTGCAACTTCTGACCTGGATGCTGATCGCCTTTGGGTGCGGCCTCGGCTGTCAACGGGCCGGCCAACCCAATTTCCGCTACTCGATGGGTTTTGCCGGCGAACTGCGCTACAACGACGGCAAACCGGCCCCGCCCTGCCGAATTCGCTTCATCCCCTTCGAGTCGTTCGAGGGGTTTGTCGGCGTGGAAGCCGAGGGCGAATCCCTGCCCAACGGGCAATTCTCACTGAAAACCCTCGGCGTCAATCGTATCTTCCCGGGCCGTTACAAGATCGTCCTCACGCCCTTGGTGGAGGCGACCACCGGCGAAAACAGCGAAACCCCCGTCCCAAGGCGCTATCGCCAATTCGAGACCACCGACCTGGTCATCGACATTTCACCGAAGGCCCGGCATTTGTATGTCGTGATGATCAAGCGGGAGTGAGACGATCCCGAGGAAAAAGCAAAGCCGCCGGTCAGCCATGATCCTGCCGGCGGCCGCTGCATTCGAGAGAAGGTCCCGCCGACAGAACCTCTGGCGTCGCCCAGTCACCAGTTGTTCACGCCGTCGGGACACGCAATGATTAGCTCAAAAAAATCCGCCGTGCAAATCGCTTCCTTGCGAAATCTCGGCACAATCGACGGATCGTGACCTCACCCCGACCTCCTGCCGCCGACTCGCGAGCGATCACTTCAATTCCACGCTCCAGTACACATTGTCCAAAAATTGCTGCCAGGACATGTACTTTCGCTGCGTCAGCTTAAGGTTCAACAACGGGCTGCGTTTTGGCTTTTCCGGCTTGCGGATCAAGCTCATGCTCGCTTGCCGCGGGGTCCGGCCGCCCTTCTTCACGTTGCACTCGACACACGCGCAGACGATGTTCTCCCAGGTGGTCGGTCCGCCTTGGCTGCGGGGAATCACATGGTCGAGGCTCAGTTCGCTCGTCGGGCATTTTTTGCCGCAGTATTGGCACTGGTTGTTATCCCGGGCGAAGATGTTCCTGCGGTTGAACTTGACCGTTTGCTTGGGCACCTTGTCATAATCCAGCAGGCGGATGACCCGCGGTACTTGGATTTCGGTCGACGGAGTCCGTACCCAGTCGTCCTCCTCCTCGCGGAAATACTGCCGACGAAATTCGCTCAACTCGCACCAAGAGGCGAAGTCATACGTGGCGTATTGTCCCTGTTCGTAGCTGACGACCTCGGCCAGGTCCTTCACCAACAGGCAGAATGCCCGGCGGGCCGAGATAATATGCACGGCCAGGAACATTTTGTTGAGGACGAGCACACTGGCTTCGAGGGCCGGGTTGGGGCCTGGTTTCATAAGCGGAGGGACTCCTGGGACCAGAGGACCTTGCCAGCGGAAGGAACGGTTGCCGCCATCGGGAGCCAGCTCCTCACTCCTCGATGAGGCGATGGCCGTCGCTTTGCCCTGTATTGTAGGCGGGTTTGGACGGCAAACGCAAGCAAGTCGGTCGCAGATTACCCCAACCCTTCATCCAATTCTCACAGCCCCCACCCAGGCAAGGAACCTCGACGCACTGTGCTGATTTCCGTCGATCGGTCCTCATCCAAGCGGAAACAGTGCTCCCGAGGACGAGGCATCTTGAGAGGACACAGTCAGGGCCGCTCGGTAGGCTCCAACTCCCGCGGCATCGGCAAGCCCTCGGCATCCAGACCGCGGCAAGCCGGGTCGGCCAAGCGGAAGCTCACATCTCCCGCCAAGCTCGATCGCGGCCCCTTCCACTGCTTAGCGGTGTCTGGCTTGAGCGGGGCACCGT
>JAOAAM010000326.1 GCA_026418875.1 Gemmataceae bacterium
GAACCTGCCTGGTACTCATGCTTAATATGTTGGAGCGCTACGACCTGAAGGCGCTCGGCCGATTCTCTCCGGAGACGCTGCACCGCATGGCCGAGGTCATGCGACGTGCGTACCTGGAGCGAGCACGCCATTTGGGCGACCCGGATTTCGAGCCGATCCCAGAACATCTGACGAGCAAAGACTACGCGGCCAAACTGGTCGAATCCATCTCACCAGATCGTGCCACACCGAGCGAGAGCTTAGCCCCGGACCTACTCAGGGACTCCGAGGGCAGCGACACGACTCATTTCTCGGTCATCGATGCGTCGGGTCTGGCCGTGGCCAACACATACACTCTCGAGCACAGCTACGGCTCGCGGGTCATGGTAAAAAACGCGGGGTTCTTGTTGAACAACGAGATGGGAGATTTCAATTGGTTTCCCGGGAAGACGGACCGGCAGGGCCGAATTGGCACCAAGCCCAACCTGATCCAACCCGGCAAACGCATGCTCAGCTCCCAATGCCCCACGATTGTTCGCAAAGACGGCAAGACCGTCTTGATCACGGGGAGTCCCGGTGGCCGAACCATCATCAACACGGTCCTGTGTATTTTGGTCAACGTGATCGACTTCGACATGCCCCTTCGTGAAGCGGTGGACGCTCCACGGATGCACCACCAATGGTTTCCGGATCGCATCGACTTGGAAAAGGAGGGCGTGCCGGAGAGTGTCGTTCCCGCTCTGGAACGATTCGGCCATCGGGTGCGGTATCATCGGCAGGGCGACGCTCACTCCATTGCCGTGGATGTCAAGTCCGGTCAATTCATCGGAATTGCCGATCGCCGCATCATGGGCAGTGCCGGGGCACCCTGAATTGGCGATATCACGAGACGTTCAGCATGGTGCCGAGGCCGAGTTCCTTGGCCCGGGCAACGACACGAGCGGCGGTGGCGACATCTTCGATGCCGATACCCAAGGATTTGAATAACGTGATCTCCTGGTCTGTTTGACGGCCCGGAAGCCGACCGGCGATGATGTGGCCCAACTCATCCACGTCGGCCCATTGAATTAGCCCGTTTTCGAGCGGTTCATGTAAATCGCCGGCTTCAATCCGCGCCTGATCTTTGCAATCGACGACGATCCGGTCGGCCTTCCTCACCGTTTCGACGTCGATTTCCGATTTGCTGAGGAAATTCGAGCCGATGATGTTGAGATGACAGCCGGGGGAGATCCACTCGCCTCGAAGCACCGGCTCGCGGCTGTTCGTTGCGGTCACCACGATGTCCCGATCTTTGGCAGCCTGCTCCGGCGAGTCCACGGCCTGGACCTCGACTCGGCACAAGGCCGACATCTCCTCTGCGAACGCCCGGCGGTGGTCGGCGTTCGGGCTGTACACTCGAACGTGCCGGATCGGCCGGACTTGACAGATCGCTTGAACCTGAGTCCGAGCCTGCTTGCCGCTCCCCAAAATGCCGAGCGTCTCGGCATTCGACCGCGCCAGATATTTCGTCGCCACCCCGCTTGCGGCTCCCGTCCGTACTTGGCCCAAGTAATCCGCTTGGATCCACGCGGTCAACTCACCCGTTCGTCCATCAAAAAGGTGGACGTAGAATCGGCTGGATTTTCGGGTCGTCACATAGGCTTTAAAACCCAGTACGCCCAGTGTCTTGCCGGCTGCGGAAAGGACGTGCAGCATGGCATGGTCGGTTTGGCAGCGGG
>JAOAAM010000351.1 GCA_026418875.1 Gemmataceae bacterium
GGAGCCGGTGCGCTCCTTCGGCGATGGTCTCCACCCATTCGAGCCATCGGCGACGATCTGCGGCATCGAGGTCGTTGGGCAGCCCCGCCACCCACCGACCGAAGTAAGGCAACTCGGCGAAGATAGTGTTTCGGGCAGCCCAAGCTTGCCGCACGCTCCCCGCCATTCGCGTAATGGCTTGATATTTCTCGGTTGCCTTGGCGAACAATTCGGCCGCCTGGTCCCAATCCCTGGCGTCGGAGCTGAGCAAGCGATCGAAGCCGCCCAACCGCTCCGTGTCGGCTGCCAAGAGATTCGGGACGATCCAGCTCAAGACGTACTCGAAGGCGGGATACTCATCGCTGCCGGCCCCGCCGAGGAGGGCCGTCTGCTCGGCTAACATTTGCACTCGCAGCGATTCTCGGATCAGTGAATGCGGCGGTCGGGGGTTGGTGTCGAGGTCACGGGCTAAGAGTCGGAGCCAATGCACCTCGACGGGTGCCAATTCCGAACCGAAGACGACCTCGAGCGTTCGAGCCGCTTGGGGGAGAAGTTGGGGACGGTCCTCGCGGACCACCTCATGGAGAATGGCGGCGGCAATTTCGTGCCGCAAGCGGAGAAGCTCGCTCTCACCCCGCGCGGCTGCCGCCTCCCGCCATCGGGGCCATTCTTGAACAGGGTCGGCAAGCAACGCTTGGACGGGTCGTTCATCCGATGGCTGACTTGATCGCAACCCCAAGGCCGAAGGCAGGGCCAATGAACTGCCGGTGCTGGTTAAGTCCGGCCAAGGCGAGCGCGTCAGGAGAGGCTCTTCTCGGGCGAGTTGGGCGAGGCGTTCTCGGATCTCCGCGGCGGGCAACCCTTGTCGCGCCATCAATTCAATGCGAAGGAGGCTGTCGAGGTATCGCCGCCAACGGTGCGGGGCCAGAGCGTGGGGGGGCGGCACCGCGGTCGCCAAGGCGTCCCGTCGCTGCCACGCACGAGCCAAGTCTTCCGCGACAGCGAGGTTGGCGCCGGGAGCCGCGGCCGGCTCGGGCGGCGAGTAACGCTTGGCCGAGACAGTCGACAACTCGATCCGCCGCGCACGGTCCGCCCCGGTTCGCGTGGGGAGCAGTAGCGGGGTTTGCGCTTCGCCCCGACGGGATTGTGCCCAACCCGGCAACTCACGTTGGAGATAACTGTGCAGTGCCTCCACCGTTACCCGATCCGTGCCCACTGCACCTTTCAGACCCTCCACCAAAAAATGCGCAAAAATCGAGACCTGCCACTCCTCCGATACCCATGAACGTTGATCTTCGTCGCACGAGCACCAGACAACGAGATTGGGAATTTGCTCGATCTGCGGATCGAGTTTCTTCAAAGCCCGAGCAAAATCGTTGTGGATCTGCCCCTGCGGGTAACCCACCATGTGCTGAGTGGCATCGAAAATCACTAGCTTCCGCTTTCGCTCAGGGAGTTGACTGAGGCGCGTGAGGATCGATCGGACTTTCAAGCGGTATTCGGGCAAGGGAGATCGGGCCTCGCGCGGGACGAGCCAAAGAAATGGCTCGCCCTCGGCATCAACCCCGCCGTGGAGACAGAAGTACACCACAACACTATCTTCGGGAACCTCATCCAGCCCTGCCGCCCAGTCGTCGGGTTTGACGATTTCGGAGGGTGGTCGCAGCAGGCGGGGGCGATCACCGCCCTCCGACGCCCAGGCAGCCAGGAGATTACCCGCGTTTGCACCGGCGACATTCGGCCAGATGGCCAAGTTCCCAGCGTCGCTGGGAGTCACCACGATCAACGCGGGGAGCCGAGCCGGACGGAGGAGTAAGACCGCGGCCACGATTGCGGAAAGCAATAGCGCTCCCACGAGGGCCGGGACAAATAGCGAACGACTCCGTGATCTTGGAGAACGTTCTTTCGGTCCGGTTGGTTGCCAATCTCGGCGGTGACTCGTCGGTGGACCTCCGGAACGAGTCGGCTGCTTCCACGACATTGGCTCGCGTTTTTCGGACGGCATGTGGGTTCCTCGGTCCGCACTCGGCCTCGATGTCGTGCAATGTATCAGCCTTTAGCTACCGTGTTAATTCTGATTCCACCACCGCGGCGGACGCGGGAAGGCCGCCGAGGGATCGATAGCCCAGCTTCCTTCATGCAAACTCAACGCCCGATTGGTTGGCCAGCCGGGAGTGACCAGCGGCAACTTTTTGATCGGTGCGACGATAATAAATGGGTTGGTCGAAGATTATGTCGTGGGGTTGAGCGTTCGTGTCGGCAGAATTCAGATTGCCCTTGCCCCTGCTGGTCACCGGCATCACGGGGGTGGCGGGGTACAATGCGTTTTTTTACTTCCGGTGGAAGTTCCCTGGGCAGGTGATCGGTATTCGCCCGCACCAGACCTTCCGCCTGCGGGGCGAGGGGATCGTGCCCCTGGATGCGGATGATGTGGATGGGTTGCGTGAGTTATGCCGCGCTTTCCGTTTTCGGGCCGTGTTGAATGCAGTGGGCAACTGTGCGTTGAAATCATGCGAGTTGGACCCAGCGATGGCACGGCGGCTCAACGTGGTCACGGCCGAGGCGATCGCCGAACTTGCTCGCCGGGAGTCGATGCGGCTGGTCCACCTCTCCTCCGACCTGGTCTTCTCGGGGGCGAGCGGGCTGGGCGGCTACGTCGAGACCGACCCTACGGACCCGGTCACCGTGTATGGCAAAACCATGGTCGAGGGAGAGCAGGCCGTCCGCAGCGGAGCACCCGGGGCAGCCATCCTACGCATTTCGTTGCCGATGGGGCCGAGCTTCAGCCGCCATGCCGGGGCCATCGACTGGATCG
>JAOAAM010000776.1 GCA_026418875.1 Gemmataceae bacterium
GGAGTGCCACATGCCAGGGCCTCGAGAATCTTGAGGCGCGACCCGCCGCCGATGCGGAGCGGGACGGCGAGCATGCCGGCACGGCCGAGGAAGGGTCGGACGTCGGCGACGTCGGCGTGGAGTTCCAAGCCGGGTCGATCCGCCATGCGGCGCAACCACTCGGGCGGTTTGCGCCCCACGATTTGCAGCCGCGCTTGTGGTTCCTCACGCTGGACTGTCGGGAAAATCCGCTCGATCAAAAGGCGGACGGCATCCAGATTGGGCCGCCAGTCGAGACTCCCGAGAAACAGGATGGTGTGCGGGTCCCGAGATTCGCCACTGGGGGCAAAATAATCGATGTCCACTCCGTTTTCGACAACATCCACCTGCTGGGCACCGAATTCCGTGGTCAACTGACACGCATCTTGATCGCTCACGGCGATGCAACGAGTGGCGTGGGAGTAAGCCCAGCGTTCAAAGCAGCGGAACTTGCGATGTTGAAGCTGGATGTACCAGCGTCGAGCCGGGTTGGTCTCGTTCTCTGCCATCCGCTGCCAGATCATGGATTCGACGTTGTGCGCGACCACCACCCAGGGCACACCCACGAGCGGTTTGACGCTCTGGGCATACGGTGTCCACTCGCAGTGCCACAGATCGATCTCCTGAGTGGCGGCGAGTCGGCGTACCTGTTGGGACAGTGCCCTGCTGCGATGGGTCGCGACGGAGTAGGGCAGAGGAGAGAACAGGTTGCCGAACAACCGAGCGGCAAAGCGCCAACCATGCTTGGGTGGAACAGGCCGTGGCACGATCAGCGGCTCGATGCCCAAGGCTTTGAAATGTTTGGCGGCCTGATCCGCCTCGTCGGGCTGGGGATTCTGGTGGCACACATAGGTGATGCGATGGCGAGCCGCCAAGCGTTTCACCAAGTTGTAGGTGCGGATGCGTTTGCCGGAGTTCGGCGGGTAGGGCAGTTCTTCGTCGAGGATGGCGACATGCATGGGCCGAGTCCTTCCTTGGCCGATCCGTGTCGTGCACTTTCCCTGTGGCGTCCGCTTGCCGGGCCTCGAGTATAGCGGGTGCCTTGAAGCCGCGCCAACCGAATTTTCCGCCCGATTTGCACTATCTGTTGGGAGGTCGAACCGGACCGGGTGCCAACCGTTGGCTTTTTGACCGTTCATCCGTAAAATCGAAGGGCAAGATGTAGGGCCGGTCCGGCTCGCGGCAGCCGAACTGGTCGGTGCAATCGGAGAGGTGGCTGAGTGGTCGAAAGCACCGCTTTGCTAAAGCGGCGAGGGGGGCAAACCCCTCCGCGGGTTCGAATCCCGCCCTCTCCGCTCGTCCTGTTCAGTCGGTGAGTCGCTTCGATCATCGCTTCCAATCATCCTCTTGAGTCCTACTCGAAGCGGTCCGATCGGTGGTAGATCCGTTGCCCCGCATGAGACATGGGATTCGTGGCGTGGCAACGTCCCGGCGCCACCCGGCAACCGCCAGGTCATCGAGCGCGTCGCAGGTCGGCCGAAACTCACAGTTTTGCGGAACACTGAGCGAGCATGTCGGCGGCGTCTCGTGCGGAAGATGGCCGACGGATCGGGTTCCGCGCGTGCAGTTGCTCGATGACCCGAGCCAGAGTTTCGGGCACTTGCGGATTGATCTTTCGGATGGGGACGACGTCCGCGGTGGCCACCTTGAGCAACGTCCCGTAGACGGTTTCATGCTCGAAGGGCGGCTTGCCGGTGCAAAGCAAATAGAGCACGCTGCCCAAGCTGAACAGGTCCGACGATGTATCCAGTTCTTCACCCGCGACCTGCTCCGGGGACATGAACATCGGCGTGCCGACGATGTTGCCGTCCGCGGTCAGCGCCCGCGAGTCTAAAGCCCGGGCGACACCGAAGTCCGTGAGGCGAACTCGCTCGGTCTTGTCTTCGAGCAAGATGTTTGCGGGTTTGATGTCGCGGTGGACGATGCGCAAGTCGTGGGCGGCGGCCAGCCCTAGCGCAATCTCGCGGCCGATGCGGATGATCTCCGGGAAAGTGAACCGCCGTCCCTGATCCAGCCAATCCTGGAGCGACTTGCCCCGGACGAATTCCATGACGAGGAAGGGGATGCCTTGATCCTCTCCCGTGGCGTAGACGGTCACGACATTTTCATGACGGACGGCAGCCGCAGTTTGCGCCTCGCGAAGGAAGCGTTCCCGAGCCAGAGGGATGTTCCTGTGCTCCAAGACCACCTTGATGGCGACGGGTCGGCCCAACCCCGGGTCGAAGCCCTCGAAGACGGCACCCATTGACCCTCGGCCGAGTTCACGCCGAATCTCGTATTGCTGTAATCGATCGGGGATGCCGCCGTCTTTGAGCCGGGGGGCAGCCGGCGTGGTGCGAATGCTGGTGTCCATGCCGTCTCCGGTCTCGGCCAATTCCATGGACAGTCGGGCAAGTGCCTCGACGCCAGCATTCAGGGCGGCCGCAAATTGCGGACTGGCACCGATATTCAACTGGAGAATGGACGCAAACTCCTCGATGGTCGGAACGAGTTTGCTCAGCATGTCCTCCAACTCATCGGGGGCGAGGTCGAACTCTTTCCGCGCCACACACCACAAGGCGTGAAAATCTTCGGCGGTGTGCTCGGCTTCTTCGAGTTCGGCGAGCCTTCCGGCGAAATTGAGTAGCCGCGCTCGTTTTGCCAGCAAGGGCGGCATTTTCGGCAGCGGCAGGGGCGCGTGATGGAACCGAATCGGTTCGACAACGGAATCGGGCAGACGCCACGATTTAGCCAGTTCGGCGCTGACTTCCGCATGGTTGATCCCGATATTTCGCTCTTCCCAGAGATAACGTTCCCCAGCACGGAGGACGCGCTTGCCGGACCAGACTGGTTCGTATTTGTTCGGGAAGGTTTGGTGCAGCAGGACGATCCCCAGGTCGCGCAGCAAGGCAGTGACCAGGTCGTCCTCGGGTGAGGGGCTCATCTGCTTCCGGGCCAACTCGCGGGCGATGATGGCACCGGCGACCGACGTTCGCCAGAACGTTTGCAAGCCGCGCTCGCTACCCGCAGGCACTTGCATCGCCGGGATCGACATCCCCAGCACCAGCGACCGAAGTCGCTTCACCCCCAGCAAAGGGATCGCTTGGGAGATCGTCGTCACGGGACGCGGCGGGGCGTAGATGGCCGAATTCACGAGTTTCAGGAGTCGGCCGCACAACCCCGGGTCGCAGGCCAACAAGTCGCTGATCTCGCGAAGATTGCAATTCGGGTCGCTCGCCTTCTGCACGATTTGCAGGGCCAGCGCTGGCGGAGAGGGAACATTCGGGTTGGCCAGCACTTTGGCCAGAATATCACCGCGGGAAACGTGGGTGTCGCCCGAGTGCGGTAGGGGTTCACGGACAAGTTCAGTGGCCTGGGTCACGGGGTCGTCTCCCTTCACCTACAATCGGTCATCCGTTAGTCGATTCGAGAGAGAATGTCCTCGGCGATTTCTCGCCAATTCACTTCGGCGAGGACGTTGAGCAGCAAGTCTTGATGCACGCCTTCGAGGTTGGGCGGCGTGGAGCGGCGAATGTCTTCGGCGATCTGCTTGGCAAGGATTTGGATGGCGGCCTCATCGACCGTCAATTTACCCTCTTGAACGACCGGCAAGCGTTCAGCCTGTTCTTTCGCTTTGCGGGCTACCTCGCGCCAGCGTTGTTGGGCGGCCTCGTCGTGCTCTAACCAATCGGCGACCAACTTCGTTGGCGTCCCGCTCTCGCCGCGGGTGTGGGA
>JAOAAM010000413.1 GCA_026418875.1 Gemmataceae bacterium
GTTCGGTACGCTCACCCGCCCATCCCGATGACATCGTGTGGGGGCGAAAGCGGACGGGGGCGAGCGCCGAGCCACAGCAGCCCGCACAGCAGGCCGCACGTTGCCGCCAGCACGTCGCCGTACAGGGCGTATCGACTGCGACGCCGATCGACCGGCACGTCGGCGACAACCACACCGGCGACGTTCTTCGACTCGTGCCAGTTTTTCCCGGGCAATGCCAGGACTCGCCCGCTGCCGTCGATCACGGCGGAAATCCCCATGTTGACCGCGCGAACCACAGCCCGGCGTGCCTCCACCGCGCGGAAGCGGCAGATCGCCAAGTGCAGTTCGTGTTCCTCGGTGCCTTTGAACCAGCCATCGTTCGACATGTTCACCAGGAAGTCCACCGCGGGGCCGTCGTCCTCTTCACACACATACCGCCGGGCCAACAGCGGGTCGGAATCCTCATAGCAGATCAACACGCCGAATACGTAATCCCCACGTGGAGTCGGCAGGCGAAAGCGGGTCATCCGCTCGCCGGCACTGAGGCTGTAATCATAGTCGCCATAGGGCGAGAAAACGTTCATGAACGGCAGCGTTTTTCGGGCAGGAATGTATTCCCCGAATACCACTCGGTGGATCTTGTCGTACCGCTCCCGCACTTCGCCATCGCGCCAGACGAGGAGCGCGGAGTTGAAGCGGTCGAGACTCATCCCGGGGCCATAGCGGAGCGTGTTCAGGCCGAGGAGGACATGAGCCTGGCTGTACCGGGCCACGTTGCCGACCAGCCCCCGCCGCGACGGCATCGCCTCGGGCAGCCAAAAGGGCAGATCGCGGTCCGGGGTGCCGGGGACGACATCGAACCAATCGTCGGCGAAGCTGGTCTCCGGCCAGACGATCAGGTCCGGCGTTTCACCGCGGCTTCGCACCTGATCGGTCAACTCCTTGGTGGCACGCATCATGATTTCGACCGCGCTGGCCTCCCGCTGGGCATCGCTGGATCGCTCGTTGCGGACCTCTTGCGGCACGTTGGTTTGCAGGAGTGCGACACGTGGGCCGGGCTGGGTTTCTTCCTGGGTCAACTGCCAACGTCCGTACAACCAGGCGGCGAACACCAGCGGGCCGACGCCCAGGGCCAGCCCGATTGAAGTTCGCCAGGAATATGCCCGTTGCCCCAGGTCGACGAGCAAGCCATTGACCGCGGCGACCAAGAGCGACACGGCGTAGACGCCGCCCAAGTCGGCAATCTGGATGATCGGCAGCCAATCGTGTTGGGTATGGCCGAGGAAAAACCAGGCGAACCCAGTGAGAAAATGCGCCCGGAGATATTCCAGCGAGACCCACACGATCGGGGCCGTCAGCGCGAGGGGAAGCGACAGACGGTTCAGCCGACGCAGCAAGGCAAAAGCGACGGGGACGTACAGGGCACAATACAGGGCGAGCGCCAGCCAGGCGGCGGCCATCATCGGATGGGCGACCCGCATCCACTTGAGGGCCAGGACGAAATGGAGATACCCGCCCAAGAACGCCGCCGCATACAGATGCCTCGGTCGGGCATCACTCCGCACGAGGGACAGCCAGGGAACCAAGGCGAACCAAGCCAGCCAGCCCTGATTGGCTGGGAAAAACGCCAGCCACAGCAGGATGCCGCCAAGCAGAGCGCGAAACAGCACGCCGACGAAGGAGGACGTTCGGCGGGCGGAGATCTCAACGGGCGCATGATGCCAAGTGGGCATGGTCGCGATTCGCTCCATCGTCTTCATCGGCCAAGACTCCTTCGGCAGCGGTCAATTCCAGATTCCACCCGAAACACAGCGAAGATTCACACGCTGTTGACATCAATCCCCGATGTCCAACACGCTGACCACTGTTCCCGCGGGGAAGGAATGCGTCCCCGGCGGCAGCAAGACCAGGGCGTCGGCCCCGGCCAACGCTCGCAGGTCGGGTGAGCCGAGCCAGGCCACGGGGCGCACCTTCCGCCCCGAGCGCACCGCGGGATGGTACGTCGGCCGATCGCTGCGATGGGAAAAATCGTCGGCCAACTCGCCTTCGCTCCAACTTGGACCCGACCGCACCCGCCCTGCCAACGCACGGAGCGCCGGTCGGACAAACAGCTCGAAGCAGCAGTACGAACTGACGGGATTTCCCGGGAGACCGAACACCAGCTGCCGCCCCCGGGTGCCGAAAAAGAACGGCTTCCCGGGTTTCATGGCGACCTGATGCACATGGGCGATGACGCCCAAGTCTCGCAATGTTTGGGGAACCAGATCAAGTTGGCCGACGGACACCCCGCCGGAGAGGATCACCACGTCGGAGCGCAAAGCGTCTTCAATGCGTTGTAGCAGCTCGTCCCGACGATCCCGGACGATGCCGAGGAAGCGAACGTTGGCATTGGCCCGTCGGGCTTGAAAGGCCAGCATTGTTCCGTTGGAGTTGCGTAACTGAGCCGGTCCGGGCCGGGCGTCGGGGGGAACCAATTCATCCCCCGTGGACAAGACGGCGACTTCGGGCCGAGGGATGATTCGCACCCTGGTTCGACCGACGGCGGCGAGCAGCCCGGCCACTTGCGGCGTGATGATGCTCCCGGCGGACAAAACCTTCTCGCCGCACCGCATTTCGGCGCCTTGGCGCAAGATCCATTGCTCCGCCTCCGGGAGCGGCCCGGCGACTTGTATCATCCCCTCCGCCACCGAAACCGTATCCTCCACCCGGATGACCGCGTCGGCCCCGGCAGGGATCGGTGCCCCCGTCATGATGCGGATGGCGTGGCCCGGGGGCAGGGGTGGCGGAATTTGGCCCGCCGTCACCGTGGCCGACACCGGCAAGGAACGATGCAAGGCCAGGTCCGCCACCCGCACCGCGTAGCCGTCCATTAGGGCCTTATCGAAGGGGGGCATGTCCAGGTCGCTGGTCACGTCCTCGGCCAAGACGCAGCCTAGCTGTTCGGGTGCCAACTCGCTTTCCTGCGCTGGCAGTTCCCCGCATCGCTCCAGGATGATCCGGGTTGCCTCGTCAACGGTCGTCATGGTATCCTCTGGGAGTCGAGATTGTAACAGCCGCCATGGTCCGAAGACCAGATCGACTGGCCGCTCTTGCATCGCCGGGGTCGCCGTCGGCTTCCCTGGTCGAACCTCGGGGCGTCGGAGGGGGACGGATCGGTTTCCATTCACCGGGCCTTCATCAGTCGGGGGAGTCATGAAACAGGTTACGGTCGTTGTGTTGATTATTCTCGCGCTGCTGCTCGTGATGGGTGTGGTGTGCATTGGCATGTGCGGCGGATTGGCATGGTTTGGTTACTCGGTGGCCAAGGGCGCTTTCGAAAGCGCCGATGAGTTTCTGGTTGCGGTGGGGCAAGGGAAATTCGACGAAGCGTACCAAGAAGCCGCGACCGGTCTGCGAAATAGCGAATCATTGGAGTCATTTACCGAAGGCATGAAGAAGGCGGGCCTCGACGGCTACATGTCTTCCAGTTGGACCGGACTTCGAGCCGAAAACAACCTGGTCACCGTTGAAGGGACCGTGACGACCAAGACCGGAACGGTGCCCCTGAAGATCACCTTGGTGAAGGAGAATGACAAGTTGCGCGTGCTGCGCATCGATGTGACCCCAGGTGGCAGCTCCCGACAGGGCGATCAGCCGAAGTTACCTGGCGATGCCGAACTCCGCCGTCTCGTTCGAGATACCATGCGGGACTTATCCCAGGCGATCCGTGAGGAAAGTTTTGTCGCGTTCTACGAAAAGATCTCGACTGTTTGGAAAGCGCAAACCGACGCCGGAAAGCTTGAAGACGCATTCAAAGATTTCTTCCCGCTCAAAGATCGCATGGCGGCTTGGGAAGCGGTCGAGCCTGTTTTCGACACCCCACCCCGATTGGACGAGAACAACATCTTGAAACTGAAGGGGTATCTCGCCGCCCGCGACGGCAATCTGAATTTCGATCTGACCTACGTCTACGAGCATCCGACATGGAAGCTGGCCGGGATCTCGGCAAAAATCGTCACTCCGAAGAAGGATTCGCCGGATGATAAATGACCAGCCGGCCGACAAGCGACGCACTGAATCACAAGCGATGGTCCGGCCGACAGCGTGGACTGAGAGGCTGGCGAATTGCGTAACAGCGAGTTCGGTCAGCGGCAAGTTGAGTGGCGGCGATGGAGCAACTCGTCAGTAGCGCTCCAGGAAGTTGCCGGGAAGTCGCCGGACGCAGCGTTTCAACTCCAGCGACATCAACAACCCCTGAAGCTTGGCGACGGGCAAGCCGAGTCGCCGAACGAGTTCGTCCACCGGCAACGCGCCTTCTCCCAGGGCGTCCCAAACTCGTCTCTCATCGCCGTCGAGGTTTGGCGGCACCGGGGAGGGTGTGGGAGCGCCAGCCGTCTCCACTGAGCGTGCCGAGTCGGGCTGTGGATTGGGCGGGGCTTCGGTCTCGCCGAGCCGATTCCCCGGCGAGGGTAGCCCAGCGAGGTCTTCGAGGATGTCATCGGCGTGGCGGACAAGTCGTGCCCCGTCGCGCAACAGCCGCAGCGAGCCGGCACTGAATGGGCTGTCCACCGGGCCGGGGACGACAAACACCCCCCGCCCTTGCTCGATCGCATGCGCCGCCGTGATCAAGGCCCCGCTGCGTTCTCCCGCCTCGATGACCACCACCGCCCGGGACAATCCGCTGATGATTCGATTTCGCGCGGGAAACATGCCGGCTTGCGGCGGCAATGACATCGGCGTCTCGCTCAAAAGACAGCCGGACTGTTCGATGCTTCGGCTCAATTCCAAGTGCTGCGGCGGATAGATCGACGACAATCCCCCGGCGAGGACCGCGATGGTTTTGCCACCAGCCTGCAAGGCCCCCTCGTGAGCAGCACCGTCGATGCCCAACGCCATGCCGCTGACGATCGCGAAACCGGCACGAGTCAGGCCGGCAGCAATCTGTTGGGCGATCCGCCGGCCATAGGCCGAACACTGCCGCGAGCCGACGATCGCCACGGCCGGGAGCGGCGGCACCGTCCCCCGACAATAGAGCAGCGGGGGCGCGTCCGGAAGCTCGGCGAGGGCGGCCGGATATTCCGCATCGCCTCGAATCAGCAGCCGAACCCGATGCTCCGCAGTTAGGGCGAGTTCCCGCTTCAAGGGCAGGTCGCGCAGGGCGGCAACGAACCGCTGCGCCAACCGCTCGCCAATGTGGGGCACTTGCATCAACTGCTCGGCAGAAAGCCGCCGCACCGCCGCCGCACTACCGAATCGCTCCAGCAACACCGACGTCAAACGCGGACCCAACCCCGGCACCAACGACAAGGCGAGCAGATCCACGGTCTCAGGCGGCAAATTGGTCGCAGGGTGCGAAGCATCGGTGGAGGACATCTCGGGTGATTGTTGGCGATCCCAGTCCGTCGGCAAGGCAAAATCCTTGCCAACTTCCTCGTTCCGCCCCGACTTTCTCGCCTGCACAGGGGGGCTTACGTTCGACGCATGGGCCGTCTGGTGAATTCGCCGGAGGCTGCATCACAGGACACGACGAGCGAAAGAGCTTTCCGCCAATTCGATTCCGACGCCGTGGATCAACGACAGGCATCGGGGCACTCGACCAAGGGCAACGAACTGCCCGTCGGCAGGATTTTCCGAGGTGGCCTTGCAAGCGAATAGCCCACGCAAGCGGAATCGTACCCGTTTTCGACTCCCGCTCAGTTCCCAAACTCGGTTCACTCGTCGATGGCCGCCGCTCGTGCGTCGAGTTTCGATCAAGAGGGTGCTGTGGGCGAGCAACGACTGCCGGACCCACCGCCGTGGCATGTGGTCGCCGGCAGTACGGGCGACGGCCTCCATCCGTGCGATGACCTGGCGCGGATCTCGTGCGGAAATCGTCATCATCATCCGGCACTGGCCCGCGGCGACTGCCTGCCACGCCTCCCACGATTCCAACCCTCGTGCTTCGCCGAGCACGACCCGGTCCGGATTCATCCGCAGCGATTGCCGCACCAACTGCTCCAGCGGGATGGCACCATCCCGGGCGGCGACGGCATCGAGCCGGATGACGTGCGGTTGATCCAGCTTCAATTCCACCCCCTGCTCAATCGTGATGATCCGCTCGTTGTGCGGGATGGAACGGCACAGGGCGTTGAGCAGCGTGGTTTTCCCGCTGCCCGGTTCCCCGTGGATCAACACGTTGACCCGAGCGACGACCGCCGCTTCGAGGAAATCGAGGACCTCGCGGGGGACGCTGCCCCGGGCCAGCAGGTCCGAAGGCCGACAAGGCGCGGCCCCACGCCGAAGGGACAAGACGGGGCCATCGACGGCCAGCGGAGGGATCATCGCGCTCAGCCGGGTGCCATCCGCCAGACGGGTATCCACGAGCGGCTGACGTGCATCGACACGCACCCCCGCCCGCTGGGCCAGCCGCTGGATGGTCCGGACCAGATGTTCCGCACTTGCGAAGCGAGCGTCCGCCTTCTCGATCCTCCCCCGCCGCTCGACATGGATGCTCGCGGGGCCGGTGACGAGAATCTCCGTGATCGTCGGGTCGGCAAGCAACTCGGGCAGCGGTCCGAGGTTTTCGTCCGTATCGTGGCTTGCCGAACACCGACTCCGATTCACCACCTCGCCCGGTGTCGTTGGGAGGAAGCCCGAACCGGGAGTTCGCCCCGACCGATCCGCCACGGCCGTCGCTGGACCGCCCTGATCCTCCCGGAGGGACGAGAGGGATGAGAGCGGCAAATGGCAGTGCCGTTCATCGGCGAAACTCGGCCGACTCGATTCTCTTCGATCCTGCCGCGGCGGCAGGGGGGACGACGATGGGACAGGCATAGCTCACCATGAACTCGGACGACCCGGACCGTCGAGCGGGAATTTCGTCGGGCGGACTTTGCCGGCGCAGTCCGTCGGGCGGACTCTCGGTGAGGCACGCCGACGGCACCGCAGCCTGCAACTGGCTTCGGGTCGGCGATGGACGTCGCTTCAGCCCGAACCGACCGTTTGCCCGAACCCCGACATTGCTGACCGCGAAGCACCTGTTCGTTCGGTGTTTTGCGCACAACTAGCGGCTCGCGCCAAAGGAGGGCCCGTCCGGTCGGAACGTTCGTACCGACCTTGAGGGACGGGAAGGGGCCGCGTCAAACTCCGCACCGAACGCAGACTGAGTCGGCAGCTGTTACAACCACGGAAGAGAACCTGGAGTGCCGCGAGGCGAAACCGATGCACGTGCTGTTCATTCATCCGAATTTTCCGAGCCAGTTTTACCCGATCGCGGCACGGCTGGCGGCGACTCCGGGTTGCCAGGCCACCCTGCTGACCTCGGTTGACACTTCGGATTTGAACTTGCCGTTCCAGCACGCCACCTATCGGCTCAAGCCCGGACCCTTGCCCAAGGCGTTCTACAACCCCGGCGACGTGGGAACGTTGTTCGAGCACGCCATCGCCGTCTATCGGGGATTGCGCGAGGCGAAGCAATTGCGCCCGGACCTGGTGGTGGGCCACGTCTCTTACGGAACCTGGCTTTATCTGCGCAACCTCTATCCGGGCCCGTTTGTCGGCTACTTCGAGTTGCTCCCCCCGCGGTTCTGGGGGCCAGAAATGGTCCTACGGAAAGAGTTCCCCCCGACCGAGGAGGTGCGGCTGTTCAACGCGACCTATCACCTGTTCACCTATTTGCACCTGCATGCGATGGATGCTGGCTACACGCCCACCCATTATCAACACAGCCTGGCCCCGGCGGAATTACGGCACAAAATTCGGGTGATCTTCGATGGCGTGGACACCGATTTGTTCCGACCGATGGTGATTTCCCGGCCGACCGAGTTCCGCGGTGTGCCGATCGGCCCGGATACCAAGGTCGTCACCTATGTCTCGCGGGGGCTGGAATCGGTGCGGGGTTTCGACATCTTCATGAAAGTGGCCAAACAGATCGAGCGCGAGATCCCGGATGTGCTGTTTCTCATCGCGGGTCAAGAGCGGACGAATTACGGCCATGAACTGCACCACATCGGCGAGCAGAGCTTCAAACAGTGGGTGCTGTCGCAAGATTTCTACGATCCGGCGAAATATCACTTTTTGGGCCTGATCCCGACGGCGGAACTGCCGACGCTGTTCGCTCTGAGCGACGTCCACTTCTACCTGACGGTCCCGTTCGTGCTGTCGTGGTCTTTGATCAACGCGATGTCGTGCGGATGTGCGATCGTGGCGTCGGATACGGAGCCGGTGCGTGAGGTGATCGACCACGGTGTTCACGGCTGGCTGGCCGGGTTCGACGACGTGGACGGGCTGACCGAACTCGCCCTGCGGATCTTACGCGAGCCGGAGGCAGCCCGACCGATGCGCGAGAGGGCCCGGCAGCGTGTTCTGGAGCGATACGACGGCCGCATTTGCCATCCGCAGTTGATCGACTTTTTCCGCAGCCTGGTGCGCTAGGGCGAGGGGTAGTCGCACGGCGAGATCAACTGGCGGAATCGCCGGGCGAAATCTCCAGGCGAACTCCTCGGGCGAAATTCGCGGGCGAAATCCCCAGGCGAACTCCTTGGGCGAAATTCGCGGACGAAATCCCCAGGCGAACTCCTTGGGCGAAATTTTCGGGCGAAATTCTCGGGCGGACTCGGCCTCGGGTCGCCTCAGTCCCGGACGCGGGAAAAATCTCCTCCGATTCGCCTTGACTGGTTGCTCGAAACCTGCGAGTTCTAAATAGTAGAGACCGATGGCGGACCATTGCGGTTTGCCTTCACGATCGCGGGGGGCCGGTCAGGGAGCGATCGGATCGCCGCGGAGAGGAACGATCATGGTGCATTTCTCGTGTGACCTGTGCGGGAAGGAACTCCTGCCCGAGTCCGACCGGCGGTATGTGGTGAAGATGGAAGTTTACGCCGCCGCCGACCCCAACACCCTGAACGACGACGATCTCGACCAAGACCATCTCGAAGCATTGGGCGAGTATTTGCAAGACTTGGAAGCGTCGGGGTCGCCGCACAATGAACTGCCGCCCGACTACAAGCAGTTCCGGCTCGACCTGTGCTCCGAGTGCCACAAGAAGTTCCTGCGCGATCCATTGAACAAGGAAGCGGCCAAATTCGACTTCAGCGAGAATTAAACCCAAGTTGAGCAAAGTTGCCCCGGGGCGGGTCGGCGGATCCCGCCACGAGGTATGAATCCAACGACCTTCGGACCAATTTTTCGACTCTCCCGAGCGTGAAGTCGGACCATCTCGTTCGCGCCGCACAGACCGGAATGTGCACGGGATTCCGCTTCATTTCCACATCGCCGGACAGAAGGCTGCCGTGATTCCCTCCCCGTGCAGCCCGCAAATCTGAAAAATTCGATGCACCTGGCAAGAGCGTGTTCTATGTTCGAGTAGCGGGACTGCGCCGTGAGTGCGTCCTGGTTGGCTTGGTCTCATCGAGAAACACCCATGCGTTGGCACGGCGGAAATCGTGGCGACGAACGTCGCGCGGCAGCGGCGGTCGAATTTGCGATCGTGTTGCCCTTGTTGGTGCTATTGCTGTTCGGCATCTGGGAAGTGGGCCGGATGGTGCAGACGCAACAGCTGGTGTCGAATGCGGCCCGAGAGGGTGCCCGCGCTGCCTCGACCGGGGCACGCTCGCTCGCGGAAGTCGAGCAGGCGGTTCAGCACTACCTGGCGGCGGGCGGATTGAACACAACCGGCTTCACCGTGCGCGTCCACAACCTGTCATTGAACCCGGGAGCCGCATTGACGGACCCATCGGATGATCCGCTGGCCGCCGAGCAACTGCACCTGCTGCGGGTCCATGTCACGTTGCCGTTCAACAACGTCCGCTGGGTGCTGGTGAATCAGATCACCAACGTGACGACGCTACGAGCCACGGCCTTCTGGCTGAGCATGAAAGATCATCCGATCGTGGTGGACACGCAGATGCCCCGAGGTTGAGGAACCGACCCCATGAAGTTGCGACCAACAAATCCGAGAAGTCGTCGGGGTGCCACCCTGGTCGAGACGGCGCTCGTGATTTCGATTTTCCTCATGTTTTTGTTCGGGATTTTCGAGTACGGGCGATTCGTGATGACCCGGCAGCTGATGGAGAATGCTGCCCGGGAGGGGGCACGTTGGGCGATTGCCAACACTTACAACGGGACGGTGACCCAGGTACGGAACGTGGTGGACACGCGATTGGGCGTGGCACGGAACCAGCT
>JAOAAM010000437.1 GCA_026418875.1 Gemmataceae bacterium
GCGGTGCAAATAGCCCATGTGCGGCACCGCCTCGGAGATGATCTCTCCATCCGTGCGAAGCACGAGCCGCAACACCCCGTGGGTGCTGGGATGCTGTGGACCCATGTTCACCAGCATTTCATCGGTGCGAACGTCTACTTCGACGATGGTGGGTTCGCCGCTAACTCGAGGGGGAGCAACACGGGGAAGTTCAGTGGTGGACATCGGTGCCTCGATCTTTCGACGGATGTTGTGGATTCAATCCGTGCCGACCTCTCGGAGTGGACTGCCGATTCGCCATCAGGCCGCGGATCATCGCTTCGGTGGTGGTGGGGCGGCTTCGGCTTCGGCTCCGGCTTTTTGTTGGCGTTGGCTTCGGCTTTGGCTTTGGCTCCGGCTTCGCCTTCAGCAACCTTGCCGACTTCACCGACCTCACTGGCCTCACCGACCTCGAATCCCGTGGTACTCCAACGGGAATTCATAGTCCTTCCGCAATGGATGTCCCACCCAGTCTTCCGCGAGCAGGATCCGGGTCAAATTCGGGTGGCCGGTGAACCACACGCCGCAAAGGTCGTAAACCTCGCGCTCGTGCCAATCGGCGATGTTCCACACGCTGGTCACCGACGGAACCTCGGGTAGCTGCCCTGGCACGTTGTCCTTCCACCTCGGCAAGACCACCTTCACCGTGAAGCGGTGGTTGTGCGTGAAACTTTGCAGGTGATAAACGACTTCCAAGTGCGGTTCAAAACCGGCCTTGGGTGCCTTTTTCGGGTCGATCTCCAGGTAGTCGACGCCGCTGATGCAGGAGAGAATCTCGAAGCGCAGCGACGGTTCGTCGCGGAGGAACCGGCAAACCTCGACCAAGGCGGCGGGGGCCACGGTCACCGAGGGATCGAACCCGGGTTTGTCCAAGGTGACGGCGGTGATTTTATCGCCGAAATGTTGTTGCAAGGTTGCTGCAATGTCCGCCGCGTTCATGTTTTGCCCCTGATGCGATGGCTTTGATGTTCTAATGGACCCGAAGTCGGCGGCAAGGCGAGGGAGAGCGGACGGCCAATGCTGCCGAACCTGCCGAAGCTCGTGAAACCGACGATTTGGCGGCCTCACGCCCATTTCTTGAGCTATGCTTGAGACAGACCCAGCCTGAGGGCAGGCCATGGACGTCGAATTACTGACGCAACTGTTCGGGACGAAAGGGCGCTGGAGCGGGCCGTGCACGGTCATCATTCGCGCCGACGCCCACGTTCAGACCATCGGCAACGACGCTATTGTCCAAGGTGGAGTGAAAACCTACTCGCCGAGGCTGATCACGGGTCGGGTACCGGCCGATCACGTCATGCTCCTGCCCGATCGGAGTGCGCTACTCCTCATCAAACGTAACATTCAACGCCAGGCCACCGGGGAGGATCAGGTGCAGTACACTCTCCAAGTGGTGAACACGGCCCACGTGGCCGCGGTCGAATTCGACCGCCTCGATGCCTTGCAGCAACTTGGGGTTGCCGCCCCGTAAACATTTCCCGCAACTGCCGGCGAAATTTCCACGGTTTGTAGAAAAAATTACAAATCGCTCCGCGTGCATCCTGTTCCGAAAACATGCCTTTCTCGTTAAAGTCCTTTCTTTTTTATACTTGCGTGTAATTGCCGAAAATGCCGGGATGTTGGCACGGCCGTTGCAATTTATTGGCACCGTCCTGACGGCGATCGATCAACTCCCGCGGAGGTTCAGCATCGGTTCTGTCCCCCCACAGAGCCGATCGGTGAGAACAGCCGCCCCCTGCCCCAGCGGGTTCCCCCACCCGCGAGCAGGTCGAGAGGAGGGACGATCCGAACGCATCCCCCGTGCGTGCCGACAGGCCCTTTCCTCCCTTCACACCAGTTCGACAACTCCCCAAACTCATCAGCCGCCCGCCTCCCCCAGCGGTCGGCTCTGTTTTTGCCCAAGCGGTGGCGGTCACGTCACGAGGACCTCGCGGCACTCTGCTCGCGATCCGGCGTTACATCTGCTGAAGCTCCTCCTCCAGCAAGCGCTGCACGACGTCCATGCGGGCCATCCCCCCGGTCTCCTTCATGACCGCCCCTTTGACTCGGTCGATGGCGCGAACGTTTCCCCGACGGTAATCGGCCACCGCCTTGTCGTGGGCTGCCAACTGCCGACGCACCACCTCCCGGAGATCCGCTTCGGAAATCTCCCGGATCCCCAGTGCCGCGAAAGCCTCGTCGACACCCGAACCGGACTGGAGCATGTGCTGAAAGACGTCCCGCGCCCGCTGGTTGTTCAGGCCCTTGGCCCGCACTTGAACGATCAACTCGCCCAAGCGGCGGGGCGAGATCGGGAAATCTTCGATGCGGCCGCCCCGCTCATTGAGTGCTGCCAGCACCTGGTTCGTGACCCAATTGCTCGCGGCTTTGGCGTCGTCCGCCGCTGCCGCCACTTGCTCGAAGTAGTCGACCACGGCCCGACCTTGGTTCACCAGCACATTCGCGTCATATGCCGATAGCCCGTATTGCTCCGTCAAGCGGTGACGTTGCGCCGATGGCAACTCGCCCATCTCTTTGCGAATCTGGTCCAGCCAAGCGTCCTCGATGGTCAACGGCACCAGGTCAGGCTCCGGAAAATAGCGATAGTCGGCGGCTTCCTCCTTGCGACGTTGCACACGGGTCACGCCCAAGTTGTCCAGCCAGCCGGCTGTCGCCTTCGGCAAATCTCCCATACGTTTGCCGTAGGCCTCGTCATTCGGATCGTGGAAGGCGCGAAATTGTCTCTGTGCCTCGTAGTGGATGGCACGCTCGAGACC
>JAOAAM010000449.1 GCA_026418875.1 Gemmataceae bacterium
GAGCCCATGGCCGGGTCGCAGACCTTGAGGTTCAGGATAGCGGCCTCGGCGTTGGGCTTTTGTGCGGCTTCGTCGAGCACCGGCTCGAGGGCGGAGTCGAGGAGGCAGTTGATAAGGCTGGTCGGCGTGTAGTAGCTGCCGGTGGTTTTGCGTTCGTTGCCGCTGGTGGAGCGTAACTCAAACGTCCCGGCCTCGGCGTGAAATTCCGGGTGCAGTTCCAAGAGCGACTCGTAGATGCTGCCGAGTTCTTCGGAACCGAGATTGCGGTAGTCCACAGTGCGGAGCACGTGGCCGTCGCTGGTCAGGGCGAGGGCGCGGATGGCGTCAAGGAAGTCAACATTGGCAAGCTGGCCGTCGTGCAAGTCAGGGAGGGCATTCGGAGAGAACAAGAAACTGCCGAGGGCGGGTAATCCGAGTTCGGGGCAACCGCCGTTTCCCAGTTTGTCCATGATCAGCGTAAGGACCTGGTACAGGTCGGTATGCTGACTGCCGCGCAGGCGCTCGGCCAACCGCCGCAAGCGCGTTGTCGAATAGAAACGGGTGTAGCGGTCGCGGGCGGCATCCGTCGCCTGGGGATCGAAAAGGAGTTCGCGGTCCTCGGCGACGAAGAGGAACAACAGGCGATACACGAGCCGGAGGAGTTGGCGGTAGTAGTCCTGCGGATCGAGTTGGCCGGCGCGGAGGCGATCCCGTAATGCCTGATTGGCTGGACAGCTTAAAAAGCCGCGGCCGAGAGCCGCGATGGCCTGCTCGACGCCGTTGCGGAGTTGGTCGAGGATGCGCAGCCCTTGCTGCTCGGCGAGCTTGGACCATTGCTCCAACCAGCATTCATGAGGGTCGTCGGCCTCAACGCGGGATTGATGGCAGAGCCGCCAGAGCAGAGCGAAGTCGGAGTAGACTTTGCCATCGAACATCGCCTGCAAATCAAACTCGACATAGGCTTGGCGGGTGAGCCGGATGTTGTCGCGCAGGATGCGAAATCTGAGGCCGTTACTGAGAAACCCCCACAGGTGCTGCTCGGAGCGGTTGAGGAATTCTTGCACCAAACTGTGCGGGCTGGGACTACCCGCCGTCCGCTTGTCGAGGTCAGCGCGGTAGCCGACAAGGTGAATGGGGATATGGCCCCAGGCGTGGGAGATTGAGTAGTGCTTGTCTTCGATCACGAGGGCGTTTTTGAGCGGCTGAAGCCGGCCATATCCGAGTTCCTGAAACAGCGGCAACAACCAGCGCTCGCGTGTGGTTCCGACTCCCTGATCGGTCGGCGACAGTTTCTCGCAGGCGGCGCGAAACGAGTTCCAAGCGCCTTGCAAGCGATTCCAAGCTTGGTTGGTTGCTTCATTGAGTTTTTCGCCTGCGATGAGGTGGTAGGACGACGGCTCCAAGCCGGGCAGGTCACGATCGCCGGCGGCGATGCGTTGCAACAGATCGGCGGGAAGAATCGCGCCTTCGGTGCGGATGGTCGGGAAGCGGTCGGAGGATGGCGTCGCCATGGTGTGTCGGTTTAGAACTTCGGCAAGTAGATGTAGATTCCCAGAACATCGGGCGGGAGTTGCGGCTCGATTCGATGACTGACGCCTTTGGTACGGGAGGCAATGCGGACGCGTCGGTGGGCCTCGAGAAGTTCCTCGCCCCGTTCGCGGACACGTTCGTCGAGATGAGGTTGTAAGACGTCGAAACTCTCAAGCACTTTCTGCAAGAAGTCGGCGGCCTGATCGGGCGAGACGTTGGCCTCTGGCTCTGCGTGCAGGAGGTCCTCGGCCTGGTCGGGAGGAAGCCACTGGGCGCTCTGGGGTGAGCCAGCGAAGGCCAGCAATTGGGAATCTTCAGCGAGCAACGGACGCTCCTGATCGCCGTAGCGGGTCATGATGTGGAAACGCAGGCGGAGCAATAAGAGGGTGGTGCGTCGTGCGACTTTGCTGGTGCGGATGACTCCACAACGCCGGGCCACACTCTGCGAGAGCGGATCCAGGGCTGAGTTCAGGACATAGTTTGCCAGCCGTTCCACCAGGGGGTGCGTTCGTGTCAAATGATACTGTCCCGGGGAGATCGGCAGTTCGAAGCGGGCTGAAAACCGCGTTTGCTCTCCGAGAGTATCGCGTAAAGTGCGAGGAGCTTCGGTCAGATCGACCTCGATCGTGTCGCTGCCGCTGACCGTAGCCCCGTGGGCAGCCAGCGCGGTGTGTGTAAACTTTGCCACGTCCACGCCGGAGCCGACAGCGGCCCGAGCGGCCTCCAGTTCGCGGACCACTTCCTCGACCTTGATCGTCTCCTGGGCAAACATCGTTCGTGAGCGTTTCTCCCGCTCGGCCGAGGCTTCCCATGTGCGACGGAAGTCGCTTCCCTCTGTGTCGCTGAGGAAATCTTCGAAGAATTGCCGTTGGACCATCTTTCGTCCGCGCAGCAACATGCCCTCGAAGACCGCTTGGATGACCTGCTCGCTGTCCATGGGCAAGGGTATGGAGATGCCGAGCGAGTTGCGAATAGCTCTGTGTTTACGCAGCAGCACGTCGAGAACGATGCCATCAATTTGGTTGTCGACGCCGTAATAGGTCACAGTACGGACTGTGGCACTGGGCTGGCCATAACGGTCCACCCGCCCCTCGCGCTGTTCGTGACGGGTGGGATTCCACGACAGATCGTAATGAATGACGGCATTGAAATGTTGTTGGAGGTTGATCCCTTCGCTCAGACAATCGGTGCAGACCAGGACGCGTTTTTCGGCCTTTGCCAGTTGAGCGACGCGATCTTCACGCTCGGCGGCCGGGAGGTTGCCGGTGACAGCGACTACCTCAACGCCTTTGAGTTTCTCCCGCAAGGCAGCGGCGACGTATTCAGCGGTCGGGATAAAACGGCAGAAGAGGATGGGCTGAAAGCCATCGCGGAGTAGCTCCTGGACGATGGGAATGACTTTTTGAAGTTTGGCGTCCTTGCGGCCGTGTAGGGCTTCGGCTTCACGGGCCATCGCGAGCAAGCGAGAGCGAACAGGGCCATAGTCGTCCGGATCCTCGCCGGGATCACTGCCCGGAGGCAGGTCCATTCCCTCGCCCGATTCCTCATCGACGAGATCCAGCACAGTGCTTCGTCCAATCGTATCGGCCTCCTCCGGCGTTTCCGTGTCGGCATTGGCAGCACGCGTGCGTAAAGTGGCGGCCGCAGCGGCAGGACTGGAGGCCAGGGACCGGAGCGGGGCCAAGGCGGACCACCAGCGGACGCGCCGCCGCTGTGCCGTGATCGTCGCTGTCGGATCACTCACTGTCTCGCGAGCGTACTCCAAGACCCTCTCGAAAAGTTGTTTGTATTCGGGAGAGAGCTTGTACGTTTCCTCGGCTTCTTCCCGCTGGGGAAATGGAGTGTCGGCCTGCAAATAATGGCGGATGTCGCCACGCCGGCGCTGGACGAAATGGGCTGCCAACCGACGGCGATGATGCTCATTTGCTTGCCCGCTCAGGTCGTGGGGAAGGTTGGCAAAGTCGCGGTTCAGCAATGTCAATAGCGCGCGGAAATTCTCTTCCTTACCACTATGGGGGGTCGCGGTGACCAGAATCAGGTGTCGGTTCGTATCTGCGGCCAAACCTTTGACGAGTTGATAACGTTGGTGCCGGCTGCCCCGGCCGTCCTCAGCCCCAACGCAAGCATGCGCCTCATCAACAATTACCAACTCCGGACAGGCACGGAGGAAGTCGTCACGGCGGCGATCGGACTTAATGAAGTCCGTCGACACGATGACGTAGGGGTAGCGGTCGAAGATGGACTGTCCCAGGCGACAGCGTCGCTCCAAGCGGCTCGCTGTGCCGGGTAGGACCAATTCGGCATCAAGGTGAAACTTGCTGCTCAGCTCGACCTGCCACTGCTCGGCGATCTGTGGCGGGCAGAGGATTGCGAAGTGGTGGATTTCGCCCCGGTCGAGCAGTTCTCTTACGATCAGTGCAGCCTCGATGGTCTTACCGACACCGACATCGTCCGCGATCAGCAGCCGCACTGGGTCAAGCTTCAGTGCCATCAGCAGCGGCACAAGCTGATAGGGACGAGGCTCGAACGCCAAGTGTCCGAATGAGCGGAAAGGTCCGGCACTGGAGCGAAAGCCTAGACGTAATGCATCCCGGAGCAACCGACACGAACGGTAATCGCCCAATTGGGAAGGATCGGGGAGGGGAAACGAGGCTGATTCAACACGCTCCAGGGGCAAAAAAATGCCCGTTGTCTCATCTTCTCCCCCCCCCAATGGGCGAACGATGATCAGGTCTTCTGTTGATCCTGGCAGAACGACCCAATCGCGGCCGCGTACCCGCACCAGCGAACCGACCGAAAAACTCATATCTGCTTCCCAAAAATGTGAGGGTAACGGGCAAAGATGCTCTCCCAGTCATCCTGATGGTGGAAGCGGATAACCGTATAGCCAGCGTCTTCCATGCACTCGGTCTGCGTCATGTCGCGTTGTGCTCGTTCGGGGTAGTCGTGAGGGGGGCCATCAATGTAGATGGCCGCCTGGTAGTCAGCGTAGAAGAAATCGGCGCGTGTCTGGCATATCTCGATCAAGTATTGGGCGTGGCTGGGAAGCCGGAGATTCCGTTCTTCCAAAAACCTTAACCAGCGACGCTCTAACTCTGAGCCGGCTAAGCGCTCCAGCATGGCCAGGTGTTCGGCACGGGTTAGGCCACCGGGAGCCATTTCCGTTTGGGTCCTGGAAATTCGAAGCAGAAGGTCACGAATCTTCTGCCGGTCGAGCAAGCGGTGCACAGTCTGGTTGCCGTAGTGCATCAAACAATCGTAGCAAGCCGCCTCGCAACTCTCGGAAGCGTGTTCCGCACGGCGTCGGTCCTCTCCGGTGTCGGGGTCGAAGTGGCAGATCTCCAGCGCTCGACGGGCCACTTGGGCAAAGGCGTCCGCATCGTCAAGCAGCCGACGCAGCACGCCAGCGCCGCCCTCGGCAGACTCGTACAGGAGCATGAGGCGCGGTCGGTCTTCGTCGGGCAACAACTCTGTGGCCAATTCGTTTTCCTCAAGTTGATATTGGACCTGGATCGCGTTCTTCAAAGCAGCTTGCAGGGACACCATTTGAACGAGATCCAGCGATTCGGCCGGCTCAAGAAGCAGGCAATTGCGACGATCTTCCACATAAGGAATGACCCGTTCTGTGCGTGGCGACATCGGATCGTCGGGGTCGTCCTCGATCTGCTCGTTACGTGCCCAGAAACCCCGTTCTTTGTCGAGAACAAACCCGAACTGGTTCCTATCGCGCCGGCGAGCCCAGCCTAAGTTAATCCGCCAGATAGTGGCAGCCCTTCCATAGGTTAGCGTCGCCAGGAGCTCACTTCCCAACCTCAGGCATGCGTTCTTTTGAATAGGAATACCACCGAGTTCAGCGAAGCGAACGCCGGTGCGGATCTCGTAACCAAGGCGAAGGCGCTCTTCCTCATCGCAACTGATCTTGTCGCGTCGTTTCGTGGCGACATTTTGCAAACGGAGCAGCGGGCGCAGCGGTATCGGCAGGCTGGCCCCGCAACTCTGGCAAAGGTCCGGCCCTGGGCCATCGGGGATCGGATGCAGGTAGCCGCACTGGTGGCACTGCTTGACCTGGGTCGTCATTAACTCGTCGTCCTGCACCGGCAAGATGACGCGATTGATGAGATAGCGCGACCCCTCGTGGTAAACGATCGCTCTTGGACCGAATTCGGAAATTGCCAGGAAACGCGGCCGGGAAAGGTACTCTTCACGTTGCCGGGTTCGACGGCCGGGAATAAACGCGGACAATGGCAGACGCGGGAAGTTGTAACCGGGTAAGAACCCCTCGCTGGCAAAGTAGCGGTAGCTGTAGAAGTCGCTTTGGGCAAAGTCCTCGGTTTCGGTCAGGAGCTTGAGTTGGGCCTCGGCCTCCCGCCGAAGCCGTTCGGCTTGCTGTTTGTCGGCCAGCGACCGCGAGGCATCGACGATGATACGCTGCTGCGTGTTGGCCTGGACCAACGCAGCGCGATACAGCCCGCGCCAACGCTCGCACGCTTGGTCGAACTGGCGGGCCACCTGTCCCAGCACGTCGTCCAGCCAACCGGGGGTGTACCAGCCCGCCTTGTTCAATTC
>JAOAAM010000454.1 GCA_026418875.1 Gemmataceae bacterium
AGATGTGTATAAGAGACAGCCGTCGGGCCGCACACGTACATCGTCACCGTGTCCCCGGGTTGCTTGGGGAACGGTTCCTTGCGGCGGGTCAGCGTGTTGTACACCTGCAACATGGGGATTCTCTCATCTAAGGCATCATTCGGCTGCGGGTTGGTCACGGGGCTTGGGCCACGGGTCGGTCACCAAGTTCCGCGGCCGCCACGGCCGACAATCCGTCCGAGGTCGCGGCGACGGGTCGGGTCAGCAGTACGACCACCTGACAGGCGATGGCCTCGGCTCGACCGATGTGGCCCACGCGCTCCCCGGTCTTCGCCTTGATGTTTACCTGCGCTTCATCCAATTCCAACAAGCCAGCCAAGGACTTTCGGATACGCGCCTTGACCGGACCGAGTTTCGGCTCTTGCGCGAAAATCGTCACGTCCACGTTGACCAGCGACCAGCCCAGCCGGCTCAACCTCGCCCTGGTTTCCAGAACGAATCGTGTGGAATCGGCGTTTGCCCATTGCGGGTCATCGTCGGGGTAAGCCTCGCCGATGTCTCCCAATCCCGCCGCCCCCAGCATCGCATCCGTCAGGGCGTGGAGGACGACATCGGCGTCGGAGTGACCTGCCAGACCACGCGGGTGGTCGATCCGAATGCCACCAAGGATCAGCGGTCGCCCCGGCTCCAGCCGGTGAGTATCGTGGCCGGAACCAATCCGGTACGGGCAAGCGATCGTCATGCCAGCGATTGTAGCAATCGGGTCGGCAGCCGTTGAGCGGCAGTCGGCAGGCTCGGTGCGGATTCAGTCGCCGATGTCGAAGGCGGCCCCCACCATGTAGTTCTCAAATCGCATGAATTGCTTCAGGTAGGCTAAGGTGCATTCGCCCGTCGGGCCATTCCGCTGCTTGGCGATGATGACCTCAATGACGTTGTCATCCTGACTGCCGTCGAACTTCCCGGGGCGATGCAGCAGGAAGACGGTGTCGGCGTCCTGCTCCAGGCTGCCCGACTCGCGCAAGTCGGCGAGGCGAGGCCGATGGTCTTGCCGATCTTCCGACGCCCGGTTGACCTGGGCCAACGCCATCACTGGAATCTTCAATTCTCGGGCCAAGAACTTCAGGCGGCGGGAAATCTGCGCGACTTGCTCCTGGCGCGAGTCCCGGCGATTTTCCGGCTCGATCAATTGGAGGTAGTCGATGACCACCAGGCGGATTTGATGCCGCCGGACAAGCCGTCGGGCATTCGCCGCGATCCGCAACATGCTCTGGGCGGGGGTGTCGTCGATGAAGAGCCGTGCCTGCCGCAGCACGTCGCCAGCGTCGATCAGTTTCCGCATGTCGTCGCTGCTGAGTCGGCCGGTCCGCAAGCGGTGGCTGTCCACCCGTGCCTGACAGCAGAGCAACCTTTCAGCCAACTCGATCCGTGATTGCTCCAGGCTGACGAAAAAGACGGGAGCTTGCTCCTCGACGACGATATGCCGGACCACGTTCAGCGCAAAGGCCGTCTTGCCCACGCTGGGGCGTGCGGCCAGGAGGATCAACTCGCTGTTTTGCAAGCCGGCGGTTCGCTCATCGAGGTCGACGAAACCGGTGGGCAAGCCGCTCGTGGTGAGGTGCGCCTTGCTCGTGCGCTGATCGATCCGGGCGTAGGCTTCGTCGAGTGCCTGGATTAAGTCGATGGTCTGCCCCGTGACGCCCAGTTCGGCGATTTCCAGAATCTGCCTCTCGGCACTTTCGAGCAATTGTTCTGCGGGGTAGGCCTGATCGTAGGCGTCGCGGAGGATTTCGGTCGTGGCATGGATCAGGCTGCGGGTGATCCCCTTGTCTCGGACGATCCGGGCATAATACTCCGCGTTGGCAGCGGTGGGAGCGGCCTCCCAAAGCTCAGCAAGGTAGGCGTAACTGCCGACGTCTTCGAGCACCTTCTCGTCGCGGAGATACTCGGCGAGGATCACCAAATCGACCGGTTGGCCCCGATCGTAAATCCGGGTGATGGCGTCGAAAATTTTCTGATGCGCGGCGTAGTAAAAATTCTCCGTGCGCACCAAGTTGATGATGTCGGGAATCACTGAGTTATCCCGCAACATGCTTCCTAGCACGCAGCGTTCGGCCTCCCGGCTCTGCGGGGGCACACGTTCGATTCCCGGATCCGACATGTGCGAACCTGACTGGCCGCGCGGTCACCCGGCGCGGCCCAATCCACGAGGGGAAGACAAAAAGCCCGGACGAACTCGGTGTCGTCGACCCCTTGGGTCTATTTCCGATCCACCGGCTTGACGACCGTTACTTGGACTTTCGTTTCGATGTTGTAACCGAGGTTGAGCGGCACCTCGTACAAGCCGCACTCCTTGAACACGCCGTCGAGCTTGATCATCTCGGCATCGACGTTGAGGTTTCGTGCTTTAAGCGCCTTGCTGATCTCTTTCGGCCCGACCGATCCGTACAGGTGGCCGTTCTCGTCGGCATTGGCCTCGATGCTGATGTTCAAGCGTTGGATTTGCTCGGCAAGCACGCGGAGGTCGGCAATTTTCGCTTCCAGAGCGGCCCGAACTCGCTCTTTGTATCGCTCCAGCCGCTTCAGGTTA
>JAOAAM010000482.1 GCA_026418875.1 Gemmataceae bacterium
CCGGGCTGGAGCGGGCCGAGGTGATGCGTTGGGGTTATGCCGTCGAATACGACTATGTCCCCCCCACCCAGTTGCATCCGACATTGGAGACGAAGTTTGTCGAAGGGCTGTATTTCGCGGGGCAGATCAACGGGACGACAGGGTACGAAGAAGCCGCCGCTCAGGGGTTGATGGCGGGCATCAACGCGGCGTTGAAGTTGAAACAGCAGCCGCCGCTGATCTTGCATCGAAGTCAGGCATACATCGGGGTGTTGATCGACGACCTGGTGACCCGGGGCGTGGACGAACCGTATCGCATGTTCACCTCGCGGGCGGAGTATCGACTGCTGCTGCGGCATGACAACGCCGATCGACGGCTCACCCCCGTGGGCCGCCGGGTCGGTCTGGTCTCCGCCGCCGATTGGCAGCGATTCGAGGAGAAAACACGGCAGATCGACCAACTGTCCGAACTGCTCCGCAGCCGACGGCACGAGGGCCTGACGCTGATGCGCCACTTGCAGCGGACGGAGACGACTTGGGAGCAAATCGTCGCCTGGTGTCCGGAGGCCGGGACTTACTCCCCGGCGGCGGTCGAGCAGGTGGTGCTCGAGGCGAAGTATTCCGGCTACGTGGAGCGGCAAGCGGCGCAAGTGGAGCGATTTCAGCGGTTTGAGTCAAAATCCATCCCATCGTGGTTCGATTACGGCGCGATCCCGCAACTTCGGGCCGAAGCACGCGAGAAGCTGTCCCGAGTGCGGCCGACCAGCGTGGGCCAGGCGAGTCGAATCAGTGGCATTACGCCGGCAGACGTGGCGGTGTTACTGCTATACCTCGAGGACCGGCCGGCGCGTCGTCCCGCCGAGGACGGATCCGAAGAGCCGGTTCGAGACTGCTGAGGCCTGCTGCCTGCCGTGGAACTGGGGAAGCTGGCCGGGGTTTGGGAGATTGGCGTGATGACGGGGAGGTTGCCGACCCGATAAGAGGGGTAAGAGGCGTGTTGTCCGCCGGACGGATTTCGGTTGCAAAATCGAACGGGATATGATGGAATCGGGGGGGCAAAGTGGCCTGGGAGTGAGGTGGCGGCGAAATTTAGGATTGCCGCGACGATCGAGACGGTCGCGGAGGCTTTAGGGAGGAGGCGTTCGTGATTCGTGTTGACACACCTCACAACTTGGTTACAATCGCGCGCGGTGGTAAGATTGGCAACCCCCGTCGGCGACTGCTCACCATCTCCTCGACGCGCAGCTTGGTCAGAGTCGGCAGACCGAGTGGGCGACCGGGCCTTTCGGGCACCGGGTGGCTTCCCGCTCCAAGCGAGTGACGAGCGAGCGGCGAGGACGGGCCAATCAGGGACGATTCTCCGGTAGGCCGTGACCGGTCTGCCGGGCTACTCGTGCGATGGGTTCGATGCCCATCAGGGGTGCAAGAAAGCATGAAGACCGTGTTCACGACCGGCGAAGCCGCCAAAATCTGCAAGGTTTCGCAGCAGACGATTATCCGTTGCTTCGACAACGGCCAACTCAAAGGGTTCCGGGTTCCTGGCTCGCGCTTCCGTCGGATTCCGCGGGAAGCGTTGTACAAGTTCATGAAAGACAACGGCATCCCCACCGATGCCCTGGAAAGCGGCAAGCGCAAGGTGCTGCTGGTCGATGACGACCCAGATCTGGTGGAAGTCATCAATAAAGCCTTGGAGGACGACGGGCGTTTCGAGGTCCGGATCGCGGCCAATGGTTTTGATGCCGGCATGATGGTGAAGGAGTATCGCCCGGATCTGATCATCCTGGACGTGATGCTGCCGGACATCAACGGCAAAGAGGTCTGCCAGCGTGTCCGGGCCGACACGACCTTGGAGGACGTCCGCATTATCTGCATCAGCGGCATGATCGAAGAGGACAAGATTCAGGAATTGAAGCTGGCCGGTGCAGATGACTTTTTGCACAAGCCCTTCATGGTCGAAGAATTGATTGACCGGATGTGCGCCCAACTCGAGATTGAACCGGCCAGCGCGTCGGCCTGATCGCCGGAGATGCTGCGGGGAGCGGAATGCCGCCCATGATGGGATCGCATTCGCTCCCCTGTCGTGTCGCGTCCGATCCTCAGGGAGGAGTTTCGGTGAGACCGTCCGCGCCGGGCGAAGCCGCATTGCGACTGTCCTGGCTCCCGCCCCGGACGGACTCGTTGCTCGCCTTGGCTCTCCATCCAAATCGGTCCGTTTGGCCCCGACTTCGGACCGACCCCGGGGCGGTCCTGTTGGTCGCACGCCACCTGCCCAATGAACCAACTCTGGTCGAGTCCACCCTAATCGGGCCGGAGATCGTCCGCACGGCACACACCCTGCGCACCCAGGACCCCCAAGCGAGTGTCGATTGGTCGCATCCCGACGTGGAGCCGATCTATCAGGCGATGGTCCGGCATGCGGTCTTCGCCGAACGTTGGGCACGCCGACTTGGCGGGTGCGATCCCGAGGCCGCATGGATCGGTGCCATCGTCGCGGGCCTTGGCTGGCTGGCGGTCGCCTGCGTGGACCCCGCCGCTACCGCTGAATGTTGGCGCGAACCGGTCTACGGCAACGATCTCGCCGACAGCCAACGACGCCTTTGGGGCATGGACGCCGCGAGCATCGGTCGAAGGCTGGCCCGACGCTGGCACCTGCCGGCTTGGCTGGCCCCCCTCGCCGGGGGTCTGCATTGCTCCGCGGAGATGGCCTCGCGCCTGGGTGCCGACGAAAGATTGTTCCGCATCGTCCAATGGGCCGCCGTTCTGACGGCCGAATCGGGCGACGATCTGGGCTATGGCATCGCTTTCTCACGCGAGGAATTGGCCGCCGGGCTGGCCCTTTCCCCCGACGACCCCTCGGACGACCCGCGGGACGATTGGCTAATTTTCGGCGACGCATCTTCTCCCTCGCTGCCCGACCCGAACGACGCCGTCGCTTGTGCCCTGGCACTAGCCGCCTCGTCGAGGCAGTGTTCATTTGGTGTCGACGCGGAGCGGCTGGAAGCGGACTTGGATCGGCTGCATGAGGAGCTGGCACGGCAGCGCCGCACGGAGAAGGAACGCCTGGAAGCCCGGAAGCTGCGGGCCTTGGCCGAATTCGCTGCCGGGGCCGGGCACGAGATCAACAACCCGCTGGCGGTCATCTCCGTCCACGCCCAGCAACTGCTGCAACACGAGGAAGACGAAGCTCGCCGGGCCTCGCTGCGAGGCATCCTCCGCCAAACGGAGAGGATCCATCAGATTTTGCGGGAGTTGATGCAATTCGCTCGACCATCCCGACCGCGAAAGCAAGAGGCCGACTTGTGCCAACTCGTGCGCGAGTCGGTGGAATCGTTGCGACCCTGGGCCGACGAGCGCAAGGTCCGGCTGGAGGTGGGCCAGACGGTGGAGTCGGCCCCGGTGATCGTGGATGCGAACCAAATCCGCACGGTGCTCACCTGCCTGATCCGAAACGCGGTGGAAGCCGCCCCGAGCGATGGCTGGGCCCGAGTTTGGCTCGAACGTCGGCCTGAAGTTTGGGAAGTGATTGTCGAAGATAGCGGCACGGGGCCGCCGTCGCGACGCCACGATCTCTTGTTTAATCCGTTCTTCTCGGGACGCGCCGCGGGTCGTGGTCGCGGCTTGGGCCTGCCGACTGCTTGGCGCTTGGCTCAAGAAAACGAGGGGAACGTCCGCTTCGAACCGAGTCCGGCATCGCCGGCCCGCTTCGTCCTTTCCCTTCCGATCCGCCCATCCATCACAACCCCACTGCCGACTTCGGGGAATTCCTTGCGTCGCACGGCCTGAGGCTTGCATCGCAACCCGTGCGCCGATTACGATGGTCCCTGATCCCATTCGATCGGCCGACGACCATTGACGCACCATGACCGCCCAATGGGCCAAGACGATCGGGCAAGCTCTTCGCTACTGGCTTCTACCAGGAGCCTGCCTCGCCTGTCATCGGCTGCTCGCCATCGATCAGGAATCACTCTGCACGGAGTGTGATCGGATTTTGACGAGCGACGATGGGCCGGTCTGTCACCGTTGCAGCGGTTCGGTCGGTGCGGGGCTGGACACATCGACTGGCTGCCATCAGTGTCGGCAGGAGCGGTGGAATTTCGATCGGGTGGTCCGGCTGGGTACTTATGGCGGCCCGTTGCGCGATTTGCTGCTGCGCATGAAGCAGCCGTCGGGAGAGTCGCTGGCCGAAGTCGTGGGGCGGCGATGGGCGGAGCAGATGTGTCCGAAACTCGCCGGCAATCGGATGGACTTGGTAGTTCCCGTGCCGTTGCACCGCCGAAGGCAAAGGGAGCGCGGTTTCAACGTGGCGGAGTGCCTGGCTGTGGCCCTGGCGGAGAAACTGGGTGTGGCTTGTCTCACCACCTGGCTTCGCCGAGTCCGCCACGATCCGCCGCAGACCGATTTGTCTCCCACGCAACGGCGGGCCAATGTTCGGGGAGCCTTCGTGGGCCGGTCGGACCATCGGCTGCGGGGCAAGTCGATCGTGCTGGTGGACGACGTGTTGACGACGGGTAGCACGGCCCACGAAGCGGCTCGACCATTACGCGATGCGGGGGCAGCCTCCATCATCGTTGCCGTCGTCGCGCATGGACGTTGAGACGAAATTTCGATGAAACGGGAATGGACTCGTCGGGGTCACTCTCCGGGTTACATCGGGTAAGATGGTTAAGGAAGAGGTTTCGCTTGCGGAGAGCGGGAAGTTGGGAGCGTTTTGGGACGAGGGTCAACGCATGAACGATCCTCCGCAATTTTCCGGCGAGAGGAATCGCCGCGGAAATGCGGGTGGACTTTTCTCGGGGAAACGGCAAATGCTTCGGTACTTTCTCAGTCTGCTACTGTTGACGGGCCTGACCCTGCCGCTGCCCGCGGCCGAGGGTCTGCTTGCCCTCTTCGACAAACAGGTCCACGATTTCGGCGATGTGCCCATCGGACCAATCCTGCATCACTCGTTCACGATCAAGAACACCACCAATCAGACGTTGCAGATCGGGGGGCTGCGCGTTTCGTGTGGTTGCGTCACACCCTCCACCCGGACTTACACCATCCCACCCGGAGGGACGGGCACGATCAACGCCGCGATGGACACCCGCCGCTTCGTCGGGGCCAAGCAGGTGACGATTTTCGTCCTCTTTACCCAACCGCGGGTCGAGGAAGTTTCGCTGGTGGTCCGTGCCTTCGGCCGCACGGACATCTCCATGAACCCAGACAAACTGGAATTTGGGAAGATCAAGCGTGGCTCGGGCAACACCGTCACCACCACGTTGACCTTCGCCGTCTCCACTCAGGTTACCGAGGCCACTTGCGAGAGCGGTTATGTCCAATTGGCCATCTCCGCTCCGAAGCAGACCGGCTTCGGGCTAAGCTACGAGATCACCGCCAGCCTGCGGTCGGACATCCCGGTTGGCAATTGGTACACCGATGTGTGGGTCAAGACGAACACGGGCAGCCGCTTGCGCATCCCGCTGACCGTGGAGGTCGAGCCGTCGCTCACGATCGCCCCGGGAAGCATCGCGTTCGACAACGCCAAGGTGGGCCAGATGGTGAAAAAGTCGATCGTCGTTAAAGGGGCGCAACCGTTCAAGATCGTCGAATTCAAGGGTGGTGACGGGTTGATTCAGGCAACGGCTGCGAGCCAAGAGGCCAAGTCGACGCACTTGATCACGGTGACGTTCACCCCGGAGAAAGCCGGTGAATTCACCGATTCGCTGGAGATCATCACTGACTTGAAGACGGAGGGCAAAGTCGCCGTGCCGATCAAAGCCCGCGTCGAGCCGTGACGTCAGCAAGCCTGCGGCTCGATCCACGGCTCGATCCGATCACGATTTGACAACGATTTGACAACGATTTGACAACGACCGTCTCCGGGCCACTTCCTGGGGGCGGTCGTTTGCTTTTCGATTCCGGGGCTCCCCGCTCGACCGACCATCGAATCCCTTGCCGCCTCGCATACCATAGCCGTTGGTCCCCAAGTGAAGGCACTACCCGATGGAATTGTCGCGACCGATCCGAAAACTTTTGGCGGCGAACCGCTCCGAAATCGCCATCCGTGTTTTCCGCAGCGCTCATGAGTTGGGCATCCGCACCGTGGCGATTTACTCTCACGAGGACCGCTTTGCGCTGCATCGCTTCAAGGCGGACGAAGCTTACCCTGTGGGCAAACCGGGCGAGCCGATCCGTGCTTACTTGGACATTCCCGGGATCGTGGCCTTGGCGAAGCAGCACGGCGTGGACGCCATCCACCCCGGCTACGGTTTCTTGAGCGAGAATCCCGAATTCGCAGCCGCCTGCCGAAACGCGGGCATCATTTTCGTCGGACCAAGAACGGAAGTCTTGCGGCAGTTAGGGGACAAAGTTGCGGCCCGGCGGATCGCCCAGCAAGCCGGCGTTCCGGTGCTGCCGGGTACCGACCAGCCCGTGCACACCGACGACGAGGCCCGCCAATGGGCCGAGCGCATCGGCTTCCCGTTGATGATTAAGGCATCGATGGGCGGCGGGGGCCGGGGCATGCGCGCCGTCCATTCTCCGGCCGAACTGCTCCCCGCCTTGGAACAGGCACGACGGGAGGCCGGCAGCGCCTTCGGCATCCCCGATGTCTTTCTGGAGCGTCTGGTGCCGCGGGCCAGACACATCGAAGTGCAATTGCTGGGTGACCAGCACGGCGGATCGGTCCACCTCTTCGAACGCGATTGTTCCATCCAGAGGCGGCATCAGAAAGTCGTCGAGATCGCCCCGGCACCTAATCTCGATCCCAAGGTCCGGCGCGGCTTACTCGATGCCGCACTAGCGATCGGTCGGGCCGTCCGCCTCGACAACGCCGGCACGGTTGAATTCCTCGTCGACGCTGACACCGGCGAGTTCTTTTTCATCGAAGTCAACCCCCGCATCCAAGTCGAGCACACCGTCACCGAGGAGATCACCGGCTACGACATCGTCCGCAGCCAAATTCTCATTGCCGAAGGCCGACCGCTGGGCGATCCCGAAATTGGCTTGGGCCGGCAACAGGATGTGGTGACGCATGGTTTCGCCATCCAATGCCGGGTCACCACGGAGGATCCGCTGAACGGTTTCATGCCCGACTATGGCCGTCTGAGCCACTATCGATCGGCGAGCGGACTGGGGATTCGGCTCGATGCGGGGACGGCATTTTCCGGCGCGGTCATCACGCCGTTCTACGATTCGCTGTTGGTGAAGGTGACGGCCCACGGATTGCGCTTCGAGGACGCCGCTCGAAGAATGGAGCGATGCTTGCAAGAGTTCCGCATCCGCGGCGTGAAGACGAACATCCCCTTCTTGCTCAACCTCGTCTTGCACCCGAAGTTCCTTGCCGGGGGCGTGACGACCCGCTTCCTCGAGGAAACCCCCGAACTGCTCCACTTGCCCCAGCGACGTGACCGGGCGACGAAGATTCTCTCCTACTTGGGCGAAGTCATCGTGAATGGCCACCCCGAGGTGAAGCGGGATGCCGCCACGCCACGACCCACGGCGAAACCCCAGGCCGCGGTGCCAAGTTGGAAAATCGAAGAACCGATTCCCCCCGGCACCCGAGACTTACTCAAGCAGATGGGTGCCAAAGCATTCTGCGAATGGGTTCGCCAGCAGCGACGTGTCCTCGTCACCGACACCACCCTGCGCGACGCCCATCAGTCGTTGTTCGCCACTCGCATGCGGACCTACGACATGTTGCAGATCGCGCCGGTCTATGCTCGCCGGCATGCCGGGCTGTTCTCCCTGGAGATGTGGGGCGGTGCCACCTTCGATACCGCCATGCGCTTCCTGAAGGAATCGCCTTGGGACCGCCTGGCCCAGTTGCGCGAACGTATTCCCAACATCCTTTTCCAGATGTTGCTGCGGGCCGCCAATGCCGTCGGTTATTCCAACTATCCCGACAACGTGGTCAAGGCATTCGTGCGGGAGTCGGCCCAAGCGGGGATCGACATTTTCCGCTGCTTCGATTCGCTGAATTGGTTGCCCAATCTCCGCCTCGCCATCGAGGCGGTGCGGGAAACCGATTCACTGTGTGAAGCCGCCATCTGCTACACCGGCGACATCCTCGACCCGTCCCGGCCGAAATACAACCTGCGCTACTACGTCGATTTGGCCAAGGAACTGGAAAAAGCGGGCGCTCACCTCCTGGCGATCAAGGACATGGCTGGCATCTGCAAGCCCTTCGCCGCCCGAGAACTCGTCCGGGCCTTGAGGCAAGAAATCAGCCTGCCGATTCACTTCCACACGCATGACCCGGCCAGCACGCAGATGGCCGCCTTGCTGCTCGCTGCCGAACAGGATGTGGATATCGTGGACGCGGCCTTCGCCTCCATGTCGGGCCTTACGAGCCAACCGAACCTGAACGGCCTAGTCGAGGCGCTACGGCACACGCCCCGCGACACCGGCTTGGACCCGTCGGCCCTCCGTGCGACGTCGGATTACTGGGAAGAGGTCCGCCGGCTGTATCGCCCCTTCGAGAGCGGACAGACCGCTCCGAGTGCCGACGTCTACGAGCATGAGATGCCCGGCGGACAGTACACCAACCTGGTCCAGCAAGCGATCGCCTTGGGGTTGGGCGAGCGCTGGCGGGAAGTCGGGAAAATGTACGCCGAGGTGAATCGCATGTTCGGCGACATCGTCAAAGTGACGCCTTCCTCGAAGGTCGTCGGCGACATGGCCCTGTTCATGCTCGCCAACAACCTCACCCCCCACGATGTGTTGGAGGGCCAGCGCGAGTTGGCTTTTCCCGAGTCGGTCATCGAATTCTTCGAGGGGAAGATCGGCCAACCGCCCGGGGGTTTCCCGCCCCAGTTGCAACATCGCATTCTTCGCGGCCGAAAGCCCCTGACCGATCGCGCCGGGCTGCACATGCCCCCCGTCGATTTCGCCGAGGTACAGCGGGAATTGACCACGCGCTTCCAAAAAGAGATGTCGCCAACCGACGTGTTAGCGTACCTGATGTACCCCCGGGTCTTCCCCGAGTTGGTCGAGCATCAAAAAAAATACTCCGACACCAGCGTGCTGCCCACGTCGGCCTTTTTCTACGGGATGGAGCGAGGCGAGGAAATCGCCGTCGACATCGAACCGGGCAAGACGCTCATCATCAAGTTCCAAGCCGTGGGCGAACCGCACCCGGATGGCAAAAGGACCGTGTTTTTTGAGTTGAACGGACAACCGCGCGAAGTCTTAATCCTGGATCGCTCGCTGGTTGGAAAAGAGGGAGGCGGGGCCCGGAAGGCGGAGGTCGGGAATCCGAAGCACGTCGGGGCACCGATGCCCGGAGCCGTGGTCAGCGTCACGGTGTCGGCCGGCGAACTCGTCGAGGAAGGCCAAAAACTGCTGACGATGGAGGCGATGAAGATGGAGACGACCATCTACGCCGAACGCAGCGGCAAAATTGCCGAAGTGCTGGTCCGCCCCGGCATGCAGGTAGAGGGAGGCGATCTGCTGATTCGTTACGAATGAAGCCGCCGCGGCCCGCCAACACCGACCCACGAACCCCCCGCCGGTGTCGCCGCGGGGAAGCTCTCCATTCGCCGATGTCGAGCATGCGTCGTCCTCCTCCGACTTCGTCCGATGCCCTTGCAACCCGGTATGCGGTAGCCACGCGGGTCTTGGCTCGGCGCGACCCGGTTTTACGCTCCGTCATTCGGCGGGTCGGCCCCTGCACCCTGCGGCCCCACGGCGATCCGCTCACCGTCCTGGTGCGAACCATCATCTCGCAACAACTTTCGGCTCGGGTCGCCAGGGTCATCGAACAGCGGTTTTTCGCTCGGATCTCCGGCCCAGACATCCTCGACCAGATCGAGCGGCTCAGCGACGAACAAATCCGCTCCTGCGGCTTGTCCTTCGGAAAAATCCGCAGCTTGCGCGACTTGTGCCGCCACATCCGGGACGGTCGAGTGCCCTTGGATCGACTCGACACCCTGCCGGCCGATGAAATGCGCGATGTGTCGACGGAAGTGCACGGAATTGG
>JAOAAM010000531.1 GCA_026418875.1 Gemmataceae bacterium
GGATCGTCAGACCGGCGAACCGGAGATCATCACCGAACAGTACTTCCAAGGCGAGAATGTGCAACTCCGGCTCGCGGGGCTGCCCATCTTCCGCACCGGCTTCGTCCAAGGGTCGATCACCAACCCCAGCGGCCCGATCCGCGGCGTGACGTTCCGTCAGGATCGGGTCTTCGGCTATCACTTGGGCGGCGAATTTGATCTGTTCAATCTGCTCGGGATCAACCCGCCCGCGGGATTCCGCTGGTCGCTCGGGGCCGACTGGTTCACCAAGCGCGGGCCAGGTCTGGGCACCACTTTCGACTACTCGGGTCAAGAATTTTTTGGCTGGAGCGGGCCGCACTCCGGGACGCTGAAAGCGTATGGCGTCTACGACGAGGGGGTCGATATCCTCGGGGGACCGCGGGTCGGCGAACCCCATCCTCGCTGGCGTGGTCGGGTCTTCTGGCGACACATTCAAGACCTTGGGGCCGGTTGGCAACTGCTCGCGCAGACCTCTTTGCTCTCCGACAAAAACTTCCTCGAACAGTACTACAAACCTGAATTCGACTTGGAGTTGAACCAAGAGACGTTCGTCCACCTCAACAGGCAAGAAGATTTCTGGGGCGGCTCGCTTCTGGTCAAACCGCGACTTCGGGAGTGGGTGACCGAGACAGCGTGGCTGCCCAAAGTCGAGGGACGCATCGTCGGTTGGGCGCCACTGGATCGGTTCACTTACAATGCCCGGGCCAGCCTCGGCTATGCCCAACTTCGTCCGACCGATGTGCCCCCCCTCGCCACGTTCCCGACCGACGTAAGGCGGAACCTTGGCCGATTCGACTTCTGGCAAGACTTGGCTCTTCCGGTTTCGATCGGTCCCGTGAAGATCGTTCCATTCGGGACGATGGATGTGGCGGCGTACACCGACGGCGTGGACCATCAAGCCCACGGCCGGTTCTACGTCGGCGGCGGAGCACGTGCCAGCGTGCCCTTCTCGCGGCTGGATCCCGATGTCCGTAGCGACCTGCTCAATCTCCAGGGGCTGTACCACAAAGCGGTGTTGCGGGGCACCTACTACGCGGCCTGGACTGGCACGCCGCACAGCGTCTTGCCGCAACTCGATCGCCTTCACGACGACGCCACCGACCAGGCGCTGCGGAACATCGCGCCTTGGCAGCCGATTCTGAACCCGGCCAACGGCGTCGCGCTGGTGACATCTCCTGTCTACAACCCGCAACTGTACGCTATCCGCCGACTCGTCGACAACCGCGCCGATACTCTCGACAAAATCCAGGTCTTTCAACTCGACCTGCGTCAACGCTGGCAGACCAAGCGCGGCTTCCCGGGGATGCAACACACCGTCGACGTCCTCACGCTCGACCTTTCGACGTCGCTATTCCCCTACGCTACGAGGGATAACTTCGGCTCGGCCGTCGGCTTCGTCGAATACGACTTGATCTGGAACGCCGGCGACCGGACTTCGGTGGTTTCCTCCGGCTGGTTCGACCCCTTCGCCCAAGGGGCAAGGTATCTCAACGTGGGAATGAATTTGAACCGGCCCGACGGCACCTTGTTACATTTCGGCTATCGCCATGCCGACCCGATCGACAGCCGCTTGCTCCTGGCCGGGGCCAGTTACGTCTTCAGTCCGAAATACTCGATGTCCGCCGCCACCGGGTTCGACTTTGGCACAAACCGTGGGCTGTACAACTCGCTGTCGTTCACTCGCAGTGGCACCGACCTGCAATTGACGGTCGGGATTACATACAACCCGCTGCTAAACAATTTCGGATTCCAGATCAACCTGCTGCCGATCCTGGTGGCGCAACAACGGCATCGCTTCCTGCCGGCGCCCGGGCTGGGACCGGTGGCGATGCCGTGAGCGACGAGGTCAGCCGTGGCTCGCCGTGTGCCAACAAGCTGGTGGGTGAAATTCGCCGAGGCCTGCCGCGGCATCGGGTCGGCGTGGCTTGGAGAGATCAATCTGCGGATCCACACCGCGGTGGCGGGTGCGGTCATCGTCGCCGCATCGGTGCTGGGTTGCGAACCGTGGCAGTGGGCAATCCTCTTGCTGGCCATCGGAATGGTGTTCACCGCGGAATTGCTGAACACCGCCTTGGAGCGCTTATTCCATGCCCTGGACGACGGGGCCAAACAGCGGGTGCAAGGGTGCTTGGATGTGTCCGCGGGGGCAGTGCTGGTCGCGGCCATGAGCGCCGCAGCCGTCGGCTTGGTCGTTTTCGCCCCCAAGCTCTGGGCACTGGTCCGATGACACGCACCGCAAGGGGGGGTCAGGGCGGTGGGAGGGGGATCTCGAACCGCGCCCAGAGCTACCGACGCATGCGAACGAATCGCTCACCAGCGGATCGTCAGGCCCATGTTGATGCCGTGGGCGAAGTAGTTCGACCGCTTCATGGGGACGACCGGATGCGGATCCGCCGGGCTGAGCGGTTGGAAGGCCGGGACCGGGAATCCTGGCGGGAACTGCACCAGAGTCTGGTCGATGATCGGGTCGATTTGGTTGCCAGGCTGCATGATGTTGGACCAGTACAAACCGTTGTATCCGATGTGGACCCGCATGCGGGGTCGGATCATGTAGCCCAAGTTCACCCCGACCTCGGGCACCACGGAGAACGCCGTCGATTGCCACCGCCCAATGTTCGAGGTTTGGGCGAACAGGCCGACGTTCCGGTTCGTGCCGAAGTCGTTGCTGCCGCTGATGTCCACGATGGAGGACGTCGGACCCAAGGCACATTTCAGCGTCAGATCAGCGGACCAGGGTCCCCATTGCTTGTGCACCAACACGCCGAACTGCCAGCCATAAAAATTGTTCGTGGTCTCAAAACGGTCGGTCAGGCTAGCCGTGACCGGCGTGTTGCTGTTGGGCGGCGTCGCCGTCCCCGTCTCGCTGATCGTCAGCGATTCATTCAAGTGCAAGTAACGGAAGCCGAGCAGCAGATCGGCGAAGTGGCCGCACGATTCGAGCAACCGTCGGCGGTAGTTGCCATCGGCACCCAAGAGCAAACTCTCGGTGCGGACGCGGATGTTCCCCGTGTCTCCGACGTTGGCGACGACGTCGGCGAAGTTGGGTCGTTGCGGCGGCGGGGCGGGAGTCGGCGGGATGGGCGGGTTGATGACGATATACGGCCGCCACAGCGAATTCGCGCCCGTCGCTGTCGCCACTAGATCGCGGTGGGCCGGACCGATGAAGAAGAAGTTCGCGTCCAAGCCATTCCGGTGGCACGGATCAAACCACAACCCCGCCCCGAATCGCCCCCCCAGCCGGAAGGCACTGATCAGGTCCGTCGAGCCGATGGCGTTAGTGGTTCCGGCGGGGAACGGCGCGCCGAAGGGGAACGGATTGGGCGATGTTTGGGCCAGCGGCAACGGCGTATTGATGTCCGGCACGAACCACATCAGGAACTCGAAATTGGTGTAGAAGCGGTTGCCGACATCATTGAACCCGTACCACATTCCGGGGTGACCCGGCATCCCGGGATCGCAGGTCGGGCAGGCACCGAGGAAAGGCGCTCCCGGAGTGCACGAGCCGTCAACGCAGCCAGGAGCGGCGGGCACGGCACCGTAAACAGGACCGTACACCGGGCCGTAGGTGGGAGCCGTGCTCGAGGGGGCCGGCGACGACGGCGGAGTGGCAACGATCCCGGGTGATCCGTCGTTAGGCATCGGCCGCGGGGCCGGCAGAGGCTCTTGGGGCGATCCGCCAATGGGTGCCAGCAGCGGGACGCCATCGCTGGGATTCAAAGCGGGCAAGACGGGTC
>JAOAAM010000541.1 GCA_026418875.1 Gemmataceae bacterium
GTGCTGGGCGATGATACCGGACGGACCGGCTGTGTAAATACCGCCACAGCTGCCCGAACCGTAGCCATCAAGCGTGACGACAAGGGCTTCCTCGAAACCCGAAGCGTAGAAGGCGTTGGCAGCGTGGGTGTCGTGATGGTGGAACCGCTTGAGCGGGACGCGGTCCAGTTCAAACCGCTTCAGTCCCTGCGCGAGTTGTTCCGACCAGTGTTGGTGGTCGCGAACAGCTTGGCGAACCCAGCGTTGAAAGACGAGACGGTGTGCCAGGCCGTCGGCCAGCGGATTGCGAGCGATCTGTTCGTAAGCGAGTCGCTTCCACCAGGCTTTTCGCGGCAGGAACTCGGACGCGGGGGTGTCCAATCCGGGGATGAGCCGTTGCCGATCAACCGCGTAGGGACGCCGGACCACATCCTGGTAGGCAGCGGCGGAGGTTCGGTTTGGGGCGGTGCCATGCCGTTGCGAATCCAGTGCCACGGCCTCAGCGATCAATCGGGCTTCCTCATCCCAGTCGAAGAAGGCGTAGGCGACAGCATCGACGGTGTCGGGTGGCCAGCCGGTGCGATCAAACGCCATCGCCAGGGCGCGATGGGGGAAGCCGTTCTGCAATTTCACCCGGCTAAGCCGCTCCTCGGCGCAGGCAAAGACGACTTGGCCATCTTCGAGAAACGACACGGTGGCGTCTTTGTCCAGGGGGCTGATGCCGATCACGCGCATGCCGAAATCTCCAGCTGCTCCGCCACGCGGGCTGAGGTCGCCCAGACAAACTCATCGGGGTGGCGGGCGATCTCCTCGAGAGTTTGTTGCAAACGTTGCCAGACTCGTTCGACATGGTGCGGGGTGGGGACATAAGGATTGCCACCGGGCCGCAGCGACGAACTATGCATGGTCCAACCCAGAGCCGGCACGCCAGTCCCCCGCAGGTACCTAACGAAGCTTAGCATGCGATCCCCCAAGGGGTGCTCCAGATTCAACCAGCACCTTCGAGCCACACCGAGCCGATCCAACAAACCGACGACTCGCAGGAACCTCCACGGCGGGCGCTCCGCTACCGCCAGCCACTTCGCCCAACGCGCCATGGCCCTGCGGTTGACGCCGAAGGAGAGGGGGAGTTCCCAAAATGCCATGTCGCCAGCGTGTCGAGGCGGAAGTCGACGAGGCATCATGTCGCGGTCACGAAAATCCGGAGCGCCCTCATCCGCCCAGGTGGTGAAGGGGACAACCGAGCAATCGGCACGGAAACCCCGGTCTCGCAACCAGTTCTGAATCGCAGGAGACGTCGAATATCTCCCTCCTCGGTACGACACTGGTCGCAGGCCGGAATCAAGGAATTCGGCCCACACCGTCTCCAACTTGGCCGAAGCGAGTTCCCAGGGCAGGTTGTGCAGGAAGCTCTCCCGGGCGGCGACGTACTCCACCGGTTGCAACGGCGGGGTGTTCCAAGGATGGATGTGGAACCCGATCTCCACATTCGGCTGACGGGCTAAATCCCGAATGATGCCGCGAGAAGAGGGATCCGCGAGGACGGCCCAATTGACGAAATACGTGACCGCCGCTCCATATCGATCGCAAATCCCCTGAAAACGCGGCAACTCCGCGATGTTCCCCAGAGACAGCGGACCACGAGTAGGGTAGCCTTGGTGCCAATCCCACTCCTCTTCCGTGTCGACGGTGATGGTGGCAAACGTCGGCACTCAGTCCTCCCCGGTGCATCGATTCCACACAGCTACCTTAGTTTACGCCGAGGCCGACGCGAATCTCGCCGCGCCAGACACGTTGGCATTGCCTAACGTAATCTCATGCTCACCCCACGCGGTTGGTGGCTGTTGATCGTCTCCGTGGTCATCGGGCTGTTCGGCACGGCAGCATCGCTGGCACGGGGGCCATTCCTCGCCCTTCTCGGATGGACCGTGACACTCTGGGTTTTGGCCGTTGCCGGATGGTTCGTCCTGGTGGTGCGGCGAACCCTGCCGAGACTCGCCGTCGAGCGAGAAGTTCACGACGACCGCGGCCCAGTCGAGACGCTTTGGGCCGATCGCCGCTTCACGGTCGTTTTGCGGGTGCGATCCCTATCCCGCTTGTCCACACCGTGGCTGGTCATCGACGATCGTTTCCCCGTTAATGCCACGCTGGAGGAAGGTCAAACTCATGCGACGGTCAAATTACGATCAGGGGAGACGGTCGAATTACGCTATCGCCTCCGCTGTGCCGCTCCGGGAGCGCTTCGTTTTGAGGGACTTCGGCTTCGCGCAGCGGATGCCCAGGGCTTCTGTTTTTTCGAGACGTTTCGCCGGGTTCCGAAAATCCTGCCCGTGTTGCCTACACTCGCCGACGTCGAGTTGAAGCAACGGACGGGCAAACGGCAGAACACGTTGGTTCCACCCGGCGTTCATCGGTGGCGTCGGTCGGGCAGCGGCTCGGAACTATTGGATTTGCGTGATTATCGCCCTGGCGACTCGCCCAAACTGATCGCGTGGAAGGTGACGGCCCGCAAGGACAAACTGATCACGAAAGAGTTCGAGAGCGAAGTGCCGATCCGCTGCACGTTGATTGTGGACGCCTCGAACTCGATGCGCCTGGGACCACCCGGTCGGACAGCGCTAGCGCCGATGGTCGAGATCGCCTCCGCCGTCACGCAGGCCGCCTTAGCCCGGCGGGACCTGGTCGGCCTGCTCGCCTTCGACGAATCGGACTGGAGCTACATCCCACCGGCCCGCAGTCGCCGGCAGCTACTCGACATTCTTCGCCGGCTCGGGGAATTGGCCGCGCGGCCACCACGATCGACTCGGCCGCAACTCAACGTGGTCCGACCTTTGGCCGAAGCGTTGATTCAAGAATTGTTCCCCGATCTTCTGCAACGGGAGGTCAATTCTTTCTCGTTCCTCTCGGCGGTGTGGTCTCCTCGACCGGAGTACCTTCGCCGACTGAACCTGGCCGACGCGATCTTCCCCTGGCGACACCGTCTCTCCCCAACAGCATGGCGCGAGGAAGCGCAGCGGAAGCGCCTGGCCGCGGTCCTCACGCATGCTCTGGAATTGCCCGCCGGCTCCGAGGCCCTCATTGCCGAAGACGACGACTATCTGGGCGAAAGCATGCAGGAACTGCTTGCCCGACACGAAATTCCCTACACGTTGCCCTTGTGGGACAGCGAAGACAGGTCTGTTTTCTTTGCGCCTGAGAAGATCGAGATCGCCGCTGCCGCACTCCTCCGAGCGGTGCGACGAGGGCGCGACAATGAAT
>JAOAAM010000568.1 GCA_026418875.1 Gemmataceae bacterium
ATGTGTATAAGAGACAGCCAATGTACAGCACGGTGCAGATGACCAGCGAGGCGATGATCCCGATCGGGACGTCGCGTTGCGGCTTCACCGCTTCTTCGGAGTGAGTCGAGATGGAGTCGAAACCAATGAAGGCGAAGAAGACCAGGGCCGCGCCGAGCATGACCCCCGACAGGCCGTAGGGGGTGAAATTTGTCCGGGTGCGGTCATCGATGGAGGCGAGGTATTTGTCCGCACCGATTTCCGCGAGCGCGCCCCAATGTTCGACCTCGCGCTCCCGAGCCTTCACGAGCGCCAAATCCAGGATGGCTTGGGCACGCATTCGATCTTCTTCGGTTTTTGGCAGGTCCGGTTCGTAGCGGCGACGGGCTTCCGCGAGCCGGCGCTCCGCATCCTCGGCGGTCGCCCGGCCCGCCTTGACCTCCTCCTCCGCGATTTGCTTGGCCCGACCCAGCAAATACATCGCCGTCGCTTGCGTCTCCAACTCGCTCGCTCGCTGCTCCAACGACCGCTTTTCCGGAACGGGCAGCGTCACCGGGCCATTGGCCCCGGTCGCCACCACGCGCAACGAGAACTCACGCACCGATTCGCCCAAGTGAGCTTGGGCGATGGTTCGGACGGCGGCCAAAGCACGTTGTTCCGCTTGCGCTAGTTCTCGCACGGCGTCGGGCAGGCCCTGTTGCTGCGGCAACTTTCGCTCTTCAGGGGGGATGTCGGTCCAGTAGCGAGCGGTCACATATCCCGCACCCACCACGATGACGAAGATCACCACACCCAGCTTGACCAGAACCAGCAGCGTGTTGGAGAAGGCGCTTTCTCGGATGCCGAGCACCAGGATGGTCGTGACGATGAGCAAGATGACGACGGCGGGAAGATTGAACCACGCGCCGGTTTTGCTGATGGGGTCGTACAAGAGATAGTCGGGGACGGCCCAATCGCCACCGGACAGGACCACCAGGAGTTCGTTGAAGTATTCCGACCACGCCGAGGCGACCGTCGCCGCGGACATGGCGTATTCAAGGATCAGGTCCCAGCCGATGATCCAAGCCATCAATTCGCCAAGGGTGGCGTAGGCATAGGTGTACGCGCTGCCCGCCACGGGGGCCAAGGCGGCGAACTCGGCGTAGCAGAAGGCCGCGAAGGCACAACCCAAGGCTGCGATCACATACGACAGCATCACCGCGGGGCCGGCGTTGTCCGCGGCGACTCGTCCCGTCATGACGAAAATGCCCGCGCCGATGATCGCTCCGATCCCCAGTGAGGTCAGGCCGACCGGACCCAAGACCCGGCGCAGCCGACCCTCGTCCTCGGCCATCTCTCGGTGCAATTGTTCCAGCGATTTCGTGGCAAACAGCTGTGACAGTCGTCGCATCGCGGGTCAGTCCTCACCGAAGCGGCGGGAGGAAGTCAATAGCTTGAAAAAGCTGAAGGCCGTCATCGCCGCGATCACGGCCCAGGACGAAATCATGAAAATCCACGCATCAAGACTCATTGGACTTTCCCCTTGTCGGCGGCCACACCCTCGGCGTGGGTGCGGCGGCGAAATGCACGGTAGACCAGAACGCAAAACAATCCGTATACGCCGATCATCACCAAGCGATCGATGTTCCGCACCAGAGGAAGCGTGTCCAAGAATTGGGACGAAGCAGCCCGAGTCGCCTCCAACTTGTTAATTCGATCTTCTCGTTCCGAAGCGTTCAGCGGTTCGATCGAGCGTAAACGGTTCACTGCGGCTTGCAGTGTTAATCGGCGAGCACCCTTTTCGTATTCGAGCAAGGATGTGTCCGCCGCGACCTGGGCCATCTCGGCTTCGAGTTTCTGGATTTTTTCGGCCCGTTCAGCCGGCGTGCTGCGTAGCTCGGCGATTTGCTCATCCAGGTCGGCCAGCTTCTTGCGGCGTGTCTCGGCGACGTCTCGGTGCAACAGCTTGCCGATCATCCCCCCGCCGGACCATTCCCATGCGGGGAGCGGTTTGCCCTCCAGCGCAGCTTGCAGGTACGCCTTCCAGCCTGCCGCCGGCGAGAAAATAAAACTCACCAGGATCGCCAAGAGGAATACCGGCGTGACGTACTTGATGATGTACTTGAATACTCGTGGCACCCGGATTTCCGCACCCAGATTGATCTGCTCCCAGCCCTTGTCGATTCCGAACAGCCACGCGAACAGGATCGACTCGCCCATCGCAAACACGACCAGGGCGAAGCTGCCGGCCCAGAAGTCGAACTCATCGAAGAACGTGTTGGAATGCGTCAATGCCACGCACAAAGCCAACGGAAGCAGCATTGCGCCGAAAAGCAGGGCACTTTTATGCCGTGGAATGTCGAACTCTTGCTGAAGGAAAGCCATGATCGGCTGGCCCATGGCTAAAGAACTGGTGATGGCCGCGAAGAACAACAACCCGAACCAGAGGAAGCCCGCGACAGGTCCGAAGACGGGCCCCCAGTTGCTGAAGAGCGATGGAAACACGATAAAGCCCAGGCCGAATCCCGAGCCGCCGGACGTTTTGTTTACGACCTCCGGAAGCCCCAGGTAGGCGACGGCGATGGGGATGAGGATGGAGCCGCCCAGGATCACCTCGCAGAATTCGTTGGTCCAGCCGGCCGTCTGCCCCGTGAGGGCGACATCGTCGGTTTCCCGCAGGTACGAGGCATAGCAGTGCATGGAACCCATGCCGATCGAGATGGTGAAGAAGATTTGTCCTGCGGCGGCGAGCCAGACTTCGGGGTCGGCGAGCGAGGTGTAACGCGGCTGCCAGACGAAGTTCAGTCCCTCGAGCGGGCTGGTCTTGGCGTTGGGATCAGTCTCCGGGGAAATCATCATGCCACGCACCGCCAGGATTGCGGCGAAAATGATCAACAAGGGCATGCCGATCTTGCAGACCAATTCGATTCCCTTGGCCAGGCCGCGTGACAGAATGAAGATGTTAATGATGATGCAGATGGCGAATAGCGTCATGCCGAAACCGCTGACGGCGACCAGCGAGTTGGCCCGTTCGCCCGTGAGAGTCAGGAAGAATTCTTCGACCTGCTCTGGCGACTTGCCCGTGAACCCGCCGATCAGCGAGTAACCGGCGTAGGCCATCGTCCACGACTCGATGTACAGGTAGTAGGACGAGATGACGAGGCAGGTCCAGAGGCCCAGAA
>JAOAAM010000616.1 GCA_026418875.1 Gemmataceae bacterium
GCCGAACGCTACGCCGATTTCGACAACATGCTGTATTTAGGGCGGCAATACCTTTACCCGGTTGCCTTGGAAGGTGCCTTGAAGATCAAGGAAATCAGCTATGTTCATGCCGAGGGCTATCCGGCCGCGGAGATGAAGCACGGCGCAATCGCTTTGGGCGACGAGAACACACCGACGGTGTTCCTCATCTCGGGCGGGCCGGTCTTCGAGAAGGTGATGAGCAATCTAGAGGAAGTCCGGGCACGCGGAGGCCCCGTGATTGCCGTGGGCAGTGATGGGGATGATGACATCGTCGCCACGGTCGAAGATCGCGCCGACGAGGAGATCTTGGTGCCGCAGGTGCCTGAATATCTGCAACCGATTGTTTTTGCCATCCCCTTGCAGCTTTTGGCATACCATGTCGCGCTGCTGCGCGGCTGCGACGTGGACAAGCCGCGGAACTTGGCGAAATCCGTGACCGTGGAGTGAGACTCGAGCGTGGGATTGGCTCAGCCCGGTCCGGCCGACCGACCGGCCGACCGGAACATCAGGGGTTCACCATCCGGGTCATGTGGCGGATCAAGTCGCGCACAGAGAGGACGGCAATGGGCTTGCCGTCCTTCACCACGGGCAGGTGCCGATAGCCGCCCACGTCCATTTTGTGCAAGGCGAAGGCGAGGCAGTCATCGGGGCTGACGGTCTGCGGTTTGGGCGTCATGTAGTCCTCGACGCGCAACTCGGTCAAGGGCCGGTCGCTACCCGCCACCTTCAGCAGCAAGTCGCGTTCACTGAAGATCCCCACGAGACGGCCGTCGTGATCGACGATGAGGACGGCCCCGACCTCCTGATCGAGCAATACCTGAACCGCTTGGGCGACGGAGGAACCGAGAGGCACGACGGCGGGGGGCCGCGGCTTCAATTGGCTCACCGTGTCTTTCATCAAGCTGGATTCAATGCGGTCGCTGGGTGCGGGTCGATCTAGAGCCGTAAGATCGCCCATGCAACGGCGGCACTCGCTCTCGCCGGGCAGGTTGTCGAAGCCGCAGTTGGGACAGATCATCGCATCGATCCGCTGGACGCCGGCGGGGCGTGGTTCAGGCCAAGGCGGCTTGCGGCAAGACGTAGAGGGTCACTTGAATCGTGGCGGTCTGCCCGCCGCCCGTCTTGATCCGCAATTTCAACTCGCGCTCGCCTTGGATGGTTCCTTCAATCAATTTTTCATTAAAGCGAATCGCCAGCGACAAGGACTTTTCCACGAACTGCCATTCGGCGGGGGTCGAATCGCGGTCGATTTGGAAATAGGTCAACTCGGCTGCCGCGGGCAGAAAGCGGCAAATCGCGTCGGGCGGCCGTTACTACTCAACGGCGTTCAGAATCGTAACATGACGCAGAAAATCAGGGTTTGGCAACCGCTGCGCGAAGATTCGGCAAACGTGGTATTTGCGGTGCTGACACGCGGACTGGAGTCGAGGGCCCGGCTTGGTCGGGGCGAACGTCCGTCCTTGGCGGCGGAGCAAGCCACCACTTTCCTGCGGACAAGTTGCGCCAACGGCTCGGTAGGAGCTATCCGCTGGTTCCCTCGATACCTGCCGACACCGTGGTTCAGAGCATCGAGCAAAGCGTGCGTTGGATTACCGATTCGTTACTGCCGTTTTGGGTGACGCGGATGTTCCGCCTCGAAGCCATGCCGGCTCAGTTCCATGCGGTCACCGAGAGTAACGCAGCACTGTTCCGTTTCCTCGACGATTTGCGTGAACGTTCCGGCCGGACGGCACGGATGGTCGCAAGCGGCGTGGTGGTGGATCTCGCGACCCCGCCCTTGTTCGGCGGCTGCTACCTGCTGGGGCCGGAGACGAATCACGAACGTGCTTTTTCCCCCGGATTTTGGAAACGACTGGACCAAACGCAGGGGAACGTCGCTTGGACCGAGGCGGCCCTCGACGCCGATGCCCGGGATCGCCGACGGACCATGGTGGGTTACACGCTCCTCGGCGTCGCGGTGGCGTTGGTGGCGGGCTTCGCGATTTTCGTCTGGTCACGGCAAAATCAATGATGGGTGCGGGGATTGAAAAGCGGTCCGTCTGGCTGACACGAGTGGCGCGATCGGAGGGTGGTTGATGAGCGTTCGCCTGACTGAGATCGTGAGATTTCTCGAGACCTTGGCCCCGCCAGATCGAGCTGCCGACTGGGACAATGTCGGCCTGATCGTGGGGGACCGCGACACAGACGTCCATCGCTTGCTGACCTGTCTGACCGTCACGCCCACCGTGGCCGAAGAAGCTGTCGCACGACACGCTGACCTGATCGTCACACATCACCCCATGTTGTTCCGCCCGGTGCAAAAGCTGACCTCCGACACGCCGTCGGGTCGATCTTTGCTGCGATTGATTCAAGGGAACGTCGCCGTGTACAGCCCGCACACGGCCTTCGACAATTGTGTCGGCGGGATCAACGAACTGCTGGCCCAGCAGCTTGGTTTGCTCGACGTCGTACCACTGCGACCATATCCGGGTCGGCGGCAGGTGAAGCTGGTGGTCTTCGTCCCGGACAAAGACCTCGCCCCGGTCATGGACGCTGTATTCGCCTCCGGGGCAGGCGTGATCGGGAACTATCGGGAATGCAGCTATCGTCTCGCCGGCCGCGGGACGTTCTTCGGTACCGAGGCCGCCAACCCGACGTTGGGGCAAAAGGGACGTCGCGAGGAGGGGGAGGAATGGCGGCTCG
>JAOAAM010000799.1 GCA_026418875.1 Gemmataceae bacterium
GGCCGAAGTCAAGCGCACCTTGACCGTCGCGCCATCGACTCGATGTTGCCGCGGCGATGCAACCATTGTCTCATTCGTCGGTTCCGGAGCGATCTTGCTGAAATGCTTGAATCCGGACGCCGGCCTCAAACGCTTGGTGGCAAGCGTTGCATCGCCCAGCCAGCTCCGTCATGGCCGTTCGGCTCTGGGCGAGGTCACGCCGCTGCACCCATCGGGCCAGCTGACCCGCCGAGTCACGCATCTCCCCTGCCAGTTTCATCCACCGCTCTTGCCTCGCATCTCGTGGCGCACGCAGCAAGAGCAAATTTCCCGACTCCGCGATTAGTAACGCCTGTCCTCGGGCAAAGCCCCAAGCTTCCGGATCCAATTCATTCGCTCGGAGAAGCTTTTCTAGTCCGAGAAAATTCGCATTCGTCAAACCTTCCATGAGCAGCCGGGTCTCGGCCAGGGGCACCAGGCGATGGCGACTTGCTGGCTGGGCCGCATTCGCCGTGGGAGTCGCCCGACGCACCGGGGTTTGTCCAAGGGCACGATCGATCCACAATCCCGACAGGCCAACAGCGGCCACACTAAGGAATCCCAAGGTGCCTTTGACCATGCCTAGCCCTCCAGCCCCGGCTCGTCGACGGCGATCTGCACTTCCTCCCCCACCAGTCGCACCGGGTAACACCCGATGCCCAGACGCGGGTTGTCCGCCCACTTGCCATCCTCGAGTCGGAATCGCCAGAAGTGCCAAGGACACGTCACCGTGCCGTGTTCGACGAACCCCGCGGCCAGCGACGCTCCCATGTGCGGGCAGGTGTCGTCGATGGCGAAAAACTGATCTCCGACGCGAAAAATGGCGATCGGATGATCTCCAACGTACACAACATGGCCGATGTTCTCGACCAACTGATCAACCCGGCAGACCGTGCGGAATTCAGGCATGACTCGTTCAATAAACCTCAAGTGCTGCGGCGAGGCGTCTGTAGTATGGTAGCAAACGATCGAGCGAGGACTTGCGCCACATGCTGGAAATCGAGGTGAAATATCGTGTCGAGGATTTACAACGAATTGAAACGCGACTGGCAGAAGTGGGAGCTCGACTCCTGGCGGAGCGGGAGGAACGTGATCTTTACTTCAACGCGCCGCACCGTGATTTCGCCCGTAGCGACGAGGCCGTTCGGATCCGCCAAGTCGGGGAATCGAATTGGTTGACCTACAAAGGTCCGCGAACAGATGCCCAGACGAAAACCCGGCGCGAGATCGAAGTGCCCCTCGCCGCTGGCGCGGTGGCGTTTGAGGCAGCACGGAACTGGCTTGAAGTACTCGGGTTTCGCCCGGTTCGGCAGCTACACAAGAAACGACGGGTGTACGAACTTGAGCGAAATTCGCGACGAGTGCACGTCAGTCTCGATCATGTCCCCGGCCTGGGCGAATTTGTCGAGTTGGAGATCCTTGCAACAGAAAACGACTTTCCCGCCGCCAAGGCCGAGTTGTTGCAATTCGCGGCCGAGTTGCAACTCACCCGACAAGAGCGAAGGTCGTACCTTGAGCTGGTTTTGTCGAGCGAGAGGAGCGAATGATCGCCCCACGTGTTTTTCAGAAAATCGACGAAATTCGTCGCGAGGTCGTTGCGGGCCGACAACGCGGTCTGCGTGTGGGGTTAGTCCCCACCATGGGGGCGTTGCACGCGGGGCACGCAAGTTTGATACAAACCGCCCGAGCCGAGTGCGATGTCGTTGTCGTGACGATTTTCGTCAATCCGACCCAATTCGGCCCCAACGAAGATTTCGATCGCTACCCACGCACCTTCGCCGAAGATCTCGCTTTGTGCGAATCCAACGGTGTCGATTACGTCTTCGCCCCAGATCGAGCCGAGATGTACCCCCCGGATTTCCGCACATACGTGACGGTCGAGGGCTGGGACAGCGTGTTATGCGGTGCGAGTCGGCCGGGGCATTTTCGTGGGGTGTGCACGGTCGTTCTGAAACTCTTCCATGCGATCCCGGCAGACGTGGCGTATTTCGGCCGAAAGGACGCACAACAATGGCTCATCATCCGTCGGATGGTCCGCGACCTGAACGTGCCCATTGAAGTCCGATCCGTGGAGACCGTCCGAGAGCCGAATGGTCTGGCGTTGAGTTCCCGAAATCGCTTCTTGTCCGAGTCGGAGAGGCGGCAGGCTCCCGCGATTTACTCGGCTTTGCAGGAGGCCAAACGAGCCGTCGAGGGTGGCGAGCGACGACCGGAGATCATTGAAAAACTCTTGCGCGACCGCCTTTCGGCTGTGCCCGGATTGCGGCTGGACTACGCTGAGGTCGTCTCCACGGAGACGCTGCGACGTCCGGTGAAATTAGGCGGCGAGACGCTTATCGCCGTGGCGGCCTTTCTCGGATCAACTCGCTTGATCGACAACATCATCATCGACGTTTCGCCCTGACGGCCGACTTATGACAAACTGACGGAAGCTGCGGGTTCTCGCGGCATCCGGTCATGGCGGAGCCTCGAGATCACCCCAATTCGCATCACGAGGCCGCGGTCACGGTTCGATCTTTCGAGAGTCAGCATCGCTGTCCCGGCGGAGGGTCGACCCGTGGGCGTCTTGAACTGGTTGCGCGACATGTTCAGTAGACCGATGCTGCCGCGGGAGCATCGCGACGATCGACTGATCTCGCTGGTGCTGCTGCTCCGCGAACCGCGCTGCCTGGATGCGGAGATCATCTCGCAACGGCTGAGCGACGAATTCGACCGGCACATCGCGCCACCATCGGAGAATTCGGCCGAGAACTACGTTTGCGGGCAAGAACCGACGTTTATCCTGCGATTTGAGGAAGAGTTTTTCACCATCAACCACATGGATCGCCCGTACATGGAACAGCCCGATCGGGTTGCCCGACGGATCGCGGAGATGCGACTGCAAAAAGCGATGAGGGACCATCGGGCCTGGCTGTCCGTCGACTACATCGGTGACCCTGGCGTTGGCGTGAAGTCGCGAGTTTGGCAAACGATCGGACGGATTACGGCTAGTCTCCTGGACGACGACTGCCTGGCATTGTTTGCCCCCGGAAGCGGGCAGTTCAACCTGATCGACGAACAAACCGCGAGCCGACTGCGAAGCTCCTGTCCATCTTGCGTTTTCGAGGCGACAGCCCATCCCCCGGTCATTCCCGTCTACGGGGACGATCCGCGATTGCGGTCAGCTGTTGCCACCGCGCGACGCCGTTGGCGACAGTTTGAGCGGGCTTTCGAGAATCGCCAACCACACCAGGCGTTTTGCGTAAAAGCCCGGATCAGCCACGAAGACGTGGCAGAGTTCATGTGGATCAGCGTGACGGGGATGGAAAACGGTTGGGTCTACGGCATTCTGGACAACGACCCCATCGAACTAAAAACGGTTCGATGCGGCGATCGTCTCCGCGTTCGCATTGTCGACATCAACGATTGGTTGATCATCGATGGCAACTCAGCGATCGGCGGCTTCACCATTGACGTACTGCGCCAAATCCAGGATGAGCTGCAATAGGCCGTGAACGAATGATCGACGGAAAGGCGGCGAATTCTCTGCGCGGGGAATTTCTGGACATTCCGGAAGCGTCACCATCTCTGGCCATCGCACCTGTTCGATAATATGCGCAAACAAGGTAAGATCGAGAAGCCAAAAACACCGCGAACCATCGTTCGACAGCACGGATCGAACCTTGGAGAGTCAGCATGGAGGGGGCACGCGAGTTTCTCGAGGACCTCCAGAAACGTCGGCTGGCTCAAGGGCATTTTTTGGGATTGCTGCACATTTTGATCGGCCGACGCATCAGCCGAGCGGACGGAGCTGTGATCTCGACAGGCCAGACTTGGCGGAACGTGGCGAACCTGCTCCGCGCCGTCCGATGGAACCCGGACGCGGTGCGGGAACTCGGATTGTCTCCGGACGACTTGCCCCCGCGTGACCGACAGCGTTACTGGTACACGGCAATCGCTCAAGCGCAGGTGGCTTCTCCTAAGGCCATTCGTGACGCGGATATGCTGGCTCAGAAGCTGGCCAAAGCGGGGTATATCGTGGGACCTGCCCCGGGACATAAGTGACTTGGTAGGGCGACCACCCAAATCGGCTTCGCGTTGACCCGGCTGCTGTGGCAGCCTAAGATCATCAACGTGTTAAGCGAATCTCTTGGATCCTGGCCCTGGCGGCTGCGGCTTGCGCGACCGCCCCGACAGGAGCGTCGCCGCATGAAAGCCGAACAGCGAAAAAAACTCGAGCGAAATGAACTAGCGGATCGACTGTCGCGTTGGTGGCAGGGGAGCGACGGCGGCAAGTCGTCGTCCGTACTGTGGCTCAGCGTCGGCGTGGCCGTTTTGGTCCTGATCCTGATCGTGGCCTGGCGTTATTACCGTGAGGTCGCCGCGAAGAACCGAGCCGCCGCGTGGAAGCAGTTGGAACTGGCGGCATCCGCCTCGGACCTTGAAGCGATCATTGAGGCGCACCGAGGTACGGCCGTCGCCCGGATGGCCAAGGCCCAATTGGCCCGCTTGCTCCTCAACGAGGGTTTGAATCAACTCGGCTCCGATTTGCAGCGGTCTAAAGCGATTGAGAACGTCGAACGCGCTCGGGACCTTTATCGCGAACTTGCGGAGGATGCCCGGGACGACGATCTGATCCGACGAGAAGCATTGCTCGCTGCGGGCAAGGCAGAGGAAAGTCTCGTTGGGGTGCCCGGGAGCGGGGGTGCCACGCGCGGGAGCTTGGACACGGCGCTGGAGTGGTATGAAAAGGCGGCCTCGCAGTTCCCCGACAGCCCGGAAGGGCGTGCGGCTGCGGAGAGAGCGAAAGCCATTCGAGAGAATCGCGACAAAATTAAACTGTTTTACGAGGCTGTCTCTTATACACATCT